>CANQAF010000020.1 GCA_947588975.1 uncultured Bacilli bacterium | reverse complement strand
AAAATTATCTTCTAAAGAAAATTGTACATTTTCTTCAATCCATTCTTTTCTAGGTTCTACTTTATCACCCATTAAAACACTTACACGCTTTTCGGCTAAAGCAGCATCAATAATATTGACTTTGATTAGACTTCTAGTATCTATATTCATGGTTGTTTCTTTTAATTCTTCAGCATTCATTTCTCCTAAACCTTTATATCTTTGTGTAGTAGTTTGTTTTCCTTTGAATTTATCTAGAATTCTTGCACGATCTTCTTCTGTATATGCATATTCAAATTCTTTTCCACAAGATATTTTATATAAAGGTGGCATTGCAATATATAAATGTCCTTGTTCAATAAGTGGTTTCATATATCGATAGAAAAATGTAAGTAATAAAATTTGAATATGTGCGCCATCAACATCGGCATCGGTCATAATGATAATTTTATCATAATTAGAGTCTTCTACTGTAAAGTCACTTCCAACACCTGCTCCAATTGTATGAATCATTGTATTGATTTCTTCATTTTTTAAAATTTCTTCCATTCTTGTTTTTTCTGTATTTAACACTTTACCACGTAAAGGTAATACTGCTTGGAATTTACGATCTCTTCCCGCTTTAGCAGAACCTCCAGCAGAATCTCCCTCGACTAAGAATAGTTCATTAATTGCAGGATTTTTACTTTGAGCAGGAGTTAATTTACCACTAATAGCATATTCTTTTTTATTTTTATCTTTTCCGTTTCTTGCTTCATCTCTTGCTTTTCTAGCAGCTTCGCGCACCATTTTGCTTTTGACCATTTTATTTAAAATATTGGTTGCAATTTCTTTATTTTCTTCTAGAAAAAATTGCAATTTTTCGGAAACTATATTTTCCACTACATTTCTTGCAATTGGCGTTCCCAATTTTCCCTTTGTTTGTCCTTCAAATTGTAATAAGTCTTCTGGTATTTGTAAACTGATAATTGCCGTTAAGCCTTCTCTAGTATCTGGTCCTTCTAAATTTTTATCTTTTGATTTTAAATAACCATTTGCACGTGCATAATCATTAAATACACGTGTTAATGCAGTCTTAAACCCAACTTCATGGGTTCCGCCATCGTTCGTTTTAACATTATTGACGAAAGATATGATATTTTCTGCATAAGTATCTGTATATTGAAGTGCTACTTCAACATTGATTCTATCTTTACTATTTTCAAAATGTACTACTTTATGCAATGGTGTCTTATCCTCATTCAGATAGTTTACAAAGGCCTCTAAACCATTTTCATAGTAATATACTTCTTTTCGATTTTCTTCTTCATCTTCAACTTCAATGGTAAGTCCTTTGAGTAAAAATGCACACTCTTGCATTCTTTCACAAATGGTTGAAAAAGAAAAATGTGTCGTTGAAAAAATTTCGTCATCTGGTAAAAATCTAACTTTGGTACCTGTTTTACTAGATTTTCCAATTTGTTTTAATGGTACAACTGTTTTCCCACCATTTTCAAAGCGAATATAGTATTCATAACCATCCTTTTTAATATTAACTTCCATCCATTTACTTAAAGCATTCACAACAGATGCACCAACTCCATGAAGACCTCCAGATACTTTATATCCTCCTGCTTCAAATTTTCCACCTGCGTGTAATACTGTATAAACAACTTCTGGTGTACTCATTCCACTTGCATGTTTTCCAACTGGAACTCCACGTCCTTCATCTTCTACACTAATACTACCATCTTTGTACATAACAATTTTGATTCTCTTACCAAAACCATTGATGACTTCATCTACTCCATTGTCAACAATTTCCCATACTAAATGGTGAAGACCTCTTTTGTCAGTTGAACCAATATACATACCAGGTCTTTTACGAACAGCTTCTAAACCTTCTAATATTTTGATTGAACTTTCATCATATTTTGCCATATTATCACCTTATTTATTATAGCAAAAAAAAAGAAAAAGGGCAAAAATTATTTATATTCCTTTTTCTTTTGAATTCCTTGTTCTGTAGCCACTTGCAACAAGCCCATATCAGCAGCAGAGGTAAATTCACTATAATCTACTGTTGAGAACTCATCACCGCAAACTCTCCTATATAGTTCAATCATTACTTCTAATTCTTCTTTAGATTTTGATTCTAAAAATTCTGCGAACCTATCTACATCATAATTATCAATATAAGAAAAATATTGATCTGTTTCATCGCCACTAATAATAATAGGAGCTTTATTTTGACAACATAAATTATAACTTGTTAAAATACGTGCAGTTCTTTTATTTCCATCCTCAAATGGTTGTAATCGAACTAGTTCAATATGTAACCTAGCTTCCTTTTCAAATACTGGTAATTCATTCCAAATATTATGATAACTATCAAAAATTGTGTACATTTTCATTGGAACATCCTTTGCAGGAATTGGGAAAAAATTTTTAGCTAGTTTCACTTGCACTTGAGTTTTACGATAACCTTTATCAAAATATACAATATCTTTGTTCACGGTTTCCGCAATATCAACAACGTCATATGGAGAAATTTTGTCTGGATGTTTTTCAATAATATTCATAAAAGCCTTCATGTTATTATACATTTCAACAGTACGAGCTGGTAATGCAACTTCTGCTTTTAAATGCTCCATCTCTAAATTACCAATGGCTGATCTAGTAGCATATAATTGCATGTATTGTTTATAAAATTCATTTTTTACTAAAAACTCTGCAAACATACTTTCATTCTCCTCCTTCAAACAACAAAAAAAAGGGGTAAAGTTCCCCCCCCCCGCATTTATAAGTCATATTTACATATGATTCATAAACTATATTATGATTTCTTTGTTTGAGTTGTTATTATATCAGAAAATGAAAGTTTGTCAAATTAAGCAATACTAAGAGTCAAAATTTTATCCAAGCGATCAATTACTGGATATCCTTTACTACTTAGTTTGGTAGAAAAGCGAACTCCAATCCCACCAGCTTCTGTCCATTCTTTTAAATTACCACAATAATCATCAATTAAAATAGCTCCTGCTGGTAAAACCATTTTTGTTTTGCTAATACTTCTAGGTACAGGAATAATTTTAATGTCTTTAAAAAATTGACGAATATATTCAATTTTTTCATGTGCTTCATTTAAAGAATTAACATGCGTCAAAATGCTCACATCAAATTGATTGCTTTCTATAATTTTTTGAATACAATTAATGCTATCATTAATAACAGGCATATCTTGTAAAAATTGATGCCAATTTAACTCTTTATAAAAATTACCCATATTCTCTGAATTAATTTCTAAACCTAACGTTTTTTCTACATATTCATATGGATAAGTAATGGTATCTAAGATGACTCCATCAAAGTCAATATAAAGTTGTTTCATATCTATCACCATATTCATTATATCACGAACATTTGTTCTTGTCTACTAAAAATTAAAAAAAGAAGAAATTTTTTATTCTTCTTCCTCTTCATCTTCGGATACAATAGAAAGATCATCCATATCTTCATCGTCGATATCATCGTCAATTACTTCGTCGATTTCATCTTCCTCTGTCACTTCATTTTCTTCCATTTCATCTTCATTTTCTTCTTCAGATTCCTCAGACTCATCTTCTTCATCCATTACAAGCTCAACGGAATGACGATCACGAATATCCCATTCATTATTTTCTAATAGTACAAAGCGTTTATCAATGGTCAGAGAAGTATAGTAATCTCCAATTTTAGTACTATAATCTTCATCACTGTAACCTAATAAATTACAAATTTCTTTAAAAATACTAGGTGTATTCATTGACTTTTTACTTTCTTTTAATAATAAATACGTTAAATCTGTATAAGATAACAATTCAATTTCTTCTATTGGCATATCTTTTAATTTCATATTATTTCCTCCTACTGTTTTCATATCATACTATGCACAAAGTTAAAATACTTTACATAAATTTTGGAATGTCAATCATAATAAGATTTAGCATCTCTTTTAGCACATTTTTAGTTAACCAAAATAGTGATAACCAATCTGTTTTTTGTTGTTCATCTGCTAGCCCTTGAATATGGTTATTTTGATAGAAAGTATTAGCAAGTACTGCTAAAGAATAAATGTATTCTACTAAATAACTTGGCAGTCTTTCTATAAATGCACTTTGCAAGGCAGATTCTAATTGTAATAACTTCAATCGTAATTTGCGATCATCTTCATTATAAATCGTATCGCTTAATTTTGTATGAATGAATTCATTCCCCACGATTTTTTGAATACGTAAGTAAGTATATAACATATAAGGTCCTGTTTTACCTACAACATTTGCAAATTTACTAATATCAAAGATATAGTCTTTTTCACGATTATTTTGTAAATCGGCAAATTTTAAGATTGCATTGACAATTTTATCAATATCTTCTTGTTGCATATCTTTATTATCTTCTTTTTTCTCTAAAAAGATACCTTGAATTTCTGAAAATAGATCATCTAGTTTTGGAGCATTACCACTTCTTGTTTTAAATGGTTTACCATCCGTACCATTAATGGTCCCCAGTCCCAAAAATTCCAATTTTGTATTTTTTGTTAATCCACTTTTACGACAAGCGCGGAAAACTTGTTCAAAATATAATGACTGACGATTATCAACTACATATAAAATATAATCTGGATGATATTTCTCCATTCTTTCATAAATTGTTGCTAGATCAGTGGTAGCATAAAGGTAGGCTCCATTGCTTTTTTGATATAAAAGTGGTGGCATTTCCTTTTTATCTGATGGTTCTGCAACTGAAATAATCTTTGCGCCTTCACTTTCTTCTAATATGTTTTTTAAAAATGAAGTAGTTTTGTCAATGTAAGGATACGCATTACTTTCCCCATTCCATAAATCAAATGTAACACCTAAATAATCATAGATTCTTTTACAATCGGCTCCAGAAACTTCACGAATTTTTTGAAATAACTTTTGATATTCAGGATTCCCATCTTGTAACTCTTTAGTAATACTTGCACATTTCTCTTTTACTATTTCATCTTCTTTACAAAGTCCACTGATTTTTGGATAAATATAACTTAAATAGTCTAAAGTAATATCATCAATAGATTTATTATCTTCCAAAATTCCATAAATGACTTGCCCAATTTGTAATCCATAATCTCCTAAGTGAACGTCACTAATTGTATTATGCCCTATATATTTTATAATACGTTTCATAGATTCGCCAACGATTGCAGGTCTTACGTGACCAATGTGTAATGGCTTAGCAATATTAGCGCCTCCATAATCAAGTACATACGTATCTATTTTAGAAGGACGAGTAATTCCAAATTTTTCCTCCTCCATCATACGGTTTAATTCATGATTGATCAATGTATCACTCAAAGTCATATTGATAAATCCAGGAGCCACAAAACTGACTTCTTTAAAATAGGCTGAAAAACTTTGATCTTGCTTTATAGCATTTACGATTTCATTTCCAATTTCCATTGGATTTTTATGATATTTTTTAGCAAGGCGGAAACTATCATCACATTGATAGTCACATAATTCTGGTCGATTAGAAACAATCACTCTGATAGGATCTTTATATCCTAATTCTTCAGTAATTTGTTCTAAGAATGCTTCTAATTTTTTAGTAATCATAGTATCACCTCATAATCTAATTGATATATAAATGTTTTAGGTAATTCATTTTGTAATATCATATTATATTCAATCTCAATATGTCCTTCTTGAATAGTTAATTTTTTTGTTTCAATCGAAATATCAAACTTCACATTCGCACTCTTAATATCATAGAGTCCTAATGTCGAAATAGAGTCAATGAATATACAAACCAATACGTCTTCATTTTGAATTCTTTTCATTTCTATCTTGTCTTTTTCGATCTTCAAAACTGTCTGGATATTGCCATCTTGATACATGATAGATTGATTGCGATATAAACCAACGGTTGTAATTTGATGATTTGTTTGTTCTGTTTCGTTTCTTAGTTTTGCCTTTATTTGAATTTTAGACATAAAATACCTCTATTTCATTTCGTTAGTCATTATAACATACTTATCTTATAAATGCACTATATTTTTATTTTTTTTTGCGAAGTCGTTAATTTTCCTAAAATTTGGAATAAATTCTACATTTTTTTAGAATACTAAAGTTAGAGGTGAGACAATATGAAACGCATATGGAAAATTTTAAAATGGAGTGGAATTTTCTTACTTTTTTTATGTGTAATTTATATTGGTCTATATACATATGCCAAACTATCTAGTAAACTGCCAATTAATACTGCCAATCAATTTTATTTGTATGATAAAGATAATAATTTATATAGTGGATTTAATCATGAATGGATTCGTTTAGATGAAATGTCTGATTACATTATTGATGCAACAATCGCAACCGAGGATAAAAATTTTTATAAACATCAAGGTTTTGATTTTTTAAGAATTGCAAAGGCTATGTTTATTAATATTACAAATAGAAAAAGATTACAAGGCGCATCTACGATTACCCAGCAGTATGCCAAAAATCTATTTTTAGATTTTGATAAAACTTGGCACCGTAAAATTGATGAAGCATTTCTAACAATGCGGCTTGAAATGCACTATAGCAAGGATGAAATTTTGGAAGGATATCTTAATACCATTAACTATGGTGGAATTTTTGGAATTGAAAATGCAAGCAAATACTATTTTGGAAAAAGTAGTAAAGATTTAACGCTTGCAGAAGCTTCTATTCTAGCAGGTATCCCAAAATCACCATCAAATTATTCTCCAATTGCAAATCCAGAAAATGCAAAAAAAAGACAAGCGATTATCTTGCGTGCTATGGTCAATAACCATTATATTACCGAAGAAGAAGAAAAAGACGCTTATCAAACAGAACTGACTTATGTAGGGAAAAAAGAAAATGAAGATATTCCAACACTTATGTATTACCAAGATGCAGTTATCAAGGAATTAGAAGAAATTGAAACGATTCCAACTTCTTTTTTAAAAACTGGTGGTCTTAAAATCTATACCAATTTAGATTTGAATGCACAAAAAATTTTAGATGGAAGTATCTCTAAAAATTTTGAAAGCAAACCAGAGTTACAAGTAGCTTCTGTTATGATGGACCCTAATACAGGAAAAATCCTTGCGATTGCGGGAGGTAGAGATTATAGCAAAAGCCAGTTTAATCGTGTCATAAGTTCTAAAAGACAAGTTGGTTCTACCATGAAACCATTCTTATATTATACGGCATTAGAAAGTGGTTTTACCGCTTCTACTACATTTACCAGTGAAAGGACAACCTTTACTTTTTCAGAAAACAAAACATATAGTCCTCAAAATTATGCTGAAACTTATGGAAATAAGCCAATTAGTTTAGCAGCTGCTATTGCTTATTCTGATAACATCTATGCTGTAAAAACACATCTTTTTATAGGAGAGGAAAACTTAGTTGAATTTGCTTCAAGAATTGGAATCACATCTCCATTACAAGCAATTCCTTCATTAGCACTTGGAACGGAAGAAATTAATATTCTAGAAATGATGAAAGCATATTCAGCGTTCGCAAATGAAGGGTACAAAATTGAACCACATTTTATTGAACGTGTCGAAGATATGAATGGTAATGTATTATATAAGGCAAAAGAGAAAAAAGAAAATATTTTAAATAAAAGTACTGTATATATTTTAAATGAATTATTAACTAATTCATATGCAAGTGAACTTATTGATTATAATTATCCAACTTGTATTGGAATTGCCCCTAAAATGACTAAAACTTATGCTGTAAAAACAGGAACAACCAATACAGATCATTTGATTTTTGGATATAACAAAGATCTCATTATAGGTATGTGGGTAGGTTACGACGATAACCGTGAAACAGAAGTAAGTGATGGTAGTTTAATGAAAAATGCATGGGTAGATGCAATGGAAGCGTACCTAAAGGATAAGGAAAATAACTGGTATGAAACACCATCTAATGTAGTAGGTGTATTAGTGGATCCTATTAGTGGTCAACCCGCAACAGAAACAACCAAAAATAAAAAAATATTTTATTATATTAAAGGAACACAACCACTTTCTAACGATAATGACTTAGAGGAGGCCTTTGCGGAAATTAATGGAACATAAAACCTAGTCAAAGACTAGGTTTTATATTAAACTTGTTTCAAATATTCTATTATTTTCTGTAACAACATTTCTTCATTATCAGCAATAATAGGCATATGATTTATGATTACAAAACTGTTACTGCGGCCAATTCCACACAATCCTTGACATCCAATTTGAATGCATGCATCTGGACTTATTTTTTTTAATTTTGGAACTAATGTTTTGACATTAGTGCCTTTACATTTATCACATATTCTAAAGATCATTTTTTCCCTCTAAAATAGTTACAATATCCCCATTATGTAATTGAAATGCATTGGCATCATCCGTATCTAAATGTAACTCAAAATAAGATTCATCACTCACTCTTAAAAATACATGGCTTAAAATTCCACCTTTTTCACCATTTACTTGGATATGTACCTCTTCAATTCCTTCTAATTCATATAGCTTCATCTGTTTTGAAGTAATATGAATATGACGATCCGCTATAATACATCCTTCCTTTAAGTCAATTGTACCAGCTGGTCCTTCCACAGTAACGGCAGCACTATTTTGAATATCACCAGATTCACGGACTGGTGGATCTATACCTAACTTATATGCATCCGTTTTAGAAATCTCTACTTGTGTATAATCGCGAAATGGTCCTAATACGCGTACATTTGAGATAGAAGCTTTTGAGGTATGAATTGTGACAGTTTCTTCTGCTGCAAATTGATTTGGTTGATGAATAGTGTGATGTTTATGTAATTCTTCTTCCCCAAAGAGAATTTTAAAATGTTCTTTTGTTAAATGTATATGACGATTCGATACTCCTACACTTACTTTCATAATATCCTTCTTCCCAATTTGTAATTCTCTATAATTA
Source organism: uncultured Bacilli bacterium (assembly GCA_947588975.1). Taxonomy (GTDB): domain Bacteria; phylum Bacillota_I; class Bacilli_A; order RF39; family UBA660; genus UBA5026. Next base: position 11,534 of record CANQAF010000020.1, on the reverse strand, counting down.
TATCATACATCTTATTTATTTTCATATTCTTAAATGAAAGGATGATAATATGAATAATTATTATGATAAAAATGTATTCCCTGGGCAACCAATCTATACAGGAAATGGAGTAACAATTCCAAATCAAGCAACTGCACCTACTTATACAACACAATTACCATTAGAACAATCATACATTGAAAATATTCTTAGATTAAATAAAGGAAAACAAGTGCGTATTCATTATACTGTTCCAGATTCAGAAGAATTTAAAGATCGAGAATTTTCTGGTATTGTAGAGCAATCTGGACGTGATCACATCATTATTAGTGATCCTAATACTGGAAAATGGTATTTATTATTGATGATATATGTAGATTTTATTACATTTGATGAAAAAATCAATTATAGTCCAGAATTTATTCCAAACAACTAGTATTTTTTGTCGATTTTTGATATAATGATCTTAGGTGATCATTATGAATTGGATTATATATGGTCTAGTTATTTTCATTGTAATTTGTATGGTTCTCATTTGGTATGTTAGTATTTATAATCATTATCAAAGTTACATTATTCGAATGAATGAAGCTGAAGCTTTTATTGATACCACTTTGAGAAAACGATTTGATTTACTGAATAAATCAATTGGTATTATTAAAACTGTTGCCAATAAGAAAGAAGAAGTTTTAGATACAATTATAAAATTACGTTCCAAAAAACTTTCTAATTTTGAATTAGATCGTGAATTATATGATGCAATTAATGAATTTAACCAATACAAAGAAAAATATCAAGATTTAAAAAACAACGAATCCTTTTTAAAAATTGAATTAGGATTGTTTGAATCAGAGTCAGAAATTGTAGCAGCAAGAAAATATTACAATGATATTATTACTGATTACAACAAGCTAGTACGTACTTTTCCCTCTAATGTTGTTGCTAAATTAGCTAAATATTCTGTGAAACCATACTTTGATGGAAAAGATATGAATGATGATGTTATACAAGATTTTAAATTATAAAAGACTTCAATTTTGAAGTCTTATTTTGTTTTTCCTTTTTTTATTGTATACCCAATCACTAATAATAAAATAATACTTCCAATGAAAATAACGGGAAAATAATTTTGCTCTTCCATCTGCGTATTTGTATTTTCTGATTCTGATTGTAATTGAATGACAATTTCTCCATTTTTAGAGTATAAAAAATTTTCTCTTGCATATCTTGCTAAATATTCTGGATCTTTTAATTTTTCTATTTCCGTTTTTAAACTTTTTTCATCGGATTTTAATACGTTTAAGTTTTCTGTTAGTTCTTTTTCTTCTTGTTTTAACTGGTATATGTTTACAGTATAATAGGCTAAACTGATGGCAAAATAAGCAATAATACCAACTGATATTGTTCCAAAAAAGACAAGTCTTCTTTTAGAAGCTTTTGTGATCTTTTTTTTTGCCATATTCATCACCTATTCTCTAGTAGAGAGTATATCATTTTTTCTTCTTAAAAGCAATTTTTTTATTTAAATATTTGTGAAGAGAATGTTCAAACATAAAACCTAATAAAATCATAATAGCAGAATAAGGATGAAAAATTCCATAATTTATTTTTCGAATTCCAATAAAGTAAAATATAGTACTCCCAATTACAATTAAAAACGTAGAAAGTATTTGATAACTTTTTTTATCATGATAAATAAAACGATAATGTATTGTTAAAAGGAAGGAAAAAATCATACCAAAGAAAAAAGAAAACAGTAGAGTATTTACTTGTGTTTGTAAAACCATTATTTAAATAACTTACTAAATACACTGTTTTCTTTGTCTTTTTTTCCTAATCCTTCCATATAGTTTAAACTATTAATTCTCCCCTTTATGGAAACATTTCCTTGATAAGTATCCAGTTTTACAATTTCTAATTCAGCCCCTTTTATAACAATGTATCCCATATTCGTTTCTAACAAAAATTCTTCATCATCAAAGCTTTCAATCTTCTTAACTCCTGTAATAATAATATTTTTTCGTTCATTCATGGTAATACTATGATTCGATGTATTGATAATATCCTTGTCCATATTGTTTCCTCCTAATTAAGAATATTCATAATTCTAAAAATTATGATAAAAAAAAAAGACTTTATTAGTCTTGTTTTTTGTGCTTATATCCACCAATTACTAAGCCATCTTTCTCTTTACGATATGGTACTTCATAAACTTGCCCATTTTCATATGTAATTTGTATTATATCTTCTTTTACTTCATAAGTACATTTTTTCTCTATTTCCATATCGGTTACTAATATTTTTTTACATGTTTTATCTTTATCAAATTCATAAGTCTGTGTAATTTCTCCATACATCCCTAGTTCATATTGTGTACTCCATGTTCCTACTATTTCATTTGCTTTTTTCCCACATCCTGTAAATAATAATAGCCCTATTCCTATTACAATGATTTTTTTCATAATTTCCTCCTTTTTAACTAACAGACATTTTTGTCTATACAGGTATTGCATCAATAATGCATACTTGTTATTCAAACAGTTACTTGCTATTTTAATCGAAATCCTTTTATATTAGAAATATTTCTTATAGTGACAAATATATTCGCTATTTGACGTATAAATCTACAGTAATCGAAATTCCGTAAGAAACGCCGGCAGAATACCATGCGAGATAGTGAAGATCGTTTACAGTTAATTTATCACCATCAATTGTAATTGAAGGATTTATATTGAAAGTTGCTTGTTTATTCATATCATATGTGTTATTACTGATATATATTGATAGGGTGCCTTGTTTCACAACTAAGACAAAATCATCTGCAGTCTTTCCAGTTAAATTATGTTCACTTAAAGAAATAAAATTATTCACATAATCTAAAGTTGCTACATACGTTAAGCTATTTTCATGTGTTCCTGTAACTAATTCTCCTTTTACATATGCTGTTTTACCAAATGATATATCACTCGCTGTAGCAGTCGCATCATTTGTATAGGTTCCTGACACTCCTAATACTGTTTGCCCTGTTGCTATTTGAGCTGCCTGTAGCCCTATAGCTGATGCTACTGTACTATTATCCGCATATATTTCACTTGAATTGGCAGTACTAAAATGTTCCCCTGATGGATAATATCCATATGGAAATACCATGTATATTTTGTTATTGGATTGTGACACTTTTGTCGCTACACTACTCCCTGTCTTACTTGGTATTGTTCCTGTTATTAAATTTCCTTGTACATACGCTGTCTTCCCTGTCAATATTTCTCCTACTTTTGCTGTTCCTCCTGTTTTAAATGTATTTAATTGTGTATTGAGTGATGCTATTGTATTTTCTTTGTCTGTGATTTGCTTATTTAATTCTGCAATTTGTGACTCGTAAGCTTCCTTTTGAGTTTCCATTTGTTGTTGATAATCTTTTGCCGCTTGTTCTAAGTCTGTCTCATAATCTTGTTCTAATTCTTTTATTCGATTTTCTAATCCCTCTATTTGTTGTTTATATGCTTCCTCTATCGTTGCTTTCTGATCTTCAAAATCTGCTTGTAATTCTGCAATTTGTTTTTCTAATCCTTGTATCTCATCTTTGTATGTATTTTCTATTGTCTCTTTTTGCGCTTCATAATCTTTTCTCAATTGTTCTTTTTCTTCTTCATATTGTTCTTTTACTTTCTTTAGCTCTTCTTTCAAATCCTGGCATACTTCTAATGCTTCATATTCTTCTGTTGTACTATTATAACTACATCTTCCCTCTTTTACCTGTACTTCTTCTTCATTTATATTTTTTATTGCTATATTTTTACCTTCGGCAATGCATAGCGCTATTTTTCCATCACTGTATAATCTTAAACTTCCTTCTTCTACCTTCCCTTTATATGCCAATTTTTCTGCACTTGTTTGTTCTCCATTTAAAAAGGTAAATTCTGTTTTTACATTCCCTTCTTCCATTTTTTCTGCATAATATAAATCTGCAGATTCAATTAGCCCATATGCGCTTGACTTTAATGCACCTTTTCTAGTTTCTTCTACTACACCTATAATTATTGGCGTTGTTATGACTGCAATTACCACTAATATTACTATTACTGCAAGTAATTCTACTAATGTAAATCCTTTTTTCATATTTATTCACTCCTTTGGACAATAAAAAAAGAGGGGATTTTCCCCCCCCCCGTTTGCATATAGCATACTTTACTTTTCTGCTTATTACAAACTATTCTATGATTTTATTAACATTATGATTATAGCACATTTTTAATTAATACTCAATAATTTATTCTAAATTACAAAAAAAAGAAGGAGTATTCCTTCTTTATTCACCTATTTCTTTTTTATATGCTTCAAGTACTGCATCTTCGAATAATTTTCTACATTCTGGTGTAATAGGATGTGCAATGTCACGATATCCCCCAGTTGCAGTTTTACGGCTTGGCATTGCAATAAATAATCCATTATCTCCTTGAATAATTCTAATATCATGAATTGCAAAACAATCTTCAATTAAAACTGATGCAAAACCTTTCATTCTTGAATCTTCTTTTTCTGTTACATGAACGTTTACAGATGTTATTTTCAAAGCAAATCTCTCCCTTCAGAATATCCTATACACTTTAATTTTATACTATTTTAATGAGAAAATCAATCTTTATATGAAAAAAAGAAAAACTAATAGTCTATTTTGATTGTTTTTGTAATTACATCTGAATATGAAAATGATTTTACCTCTATATTATTATTTTTATTCAATTCTACCAAAAAAACATGATTGTATAACTCTTTAATTACTACATCATATTTTTCAAATTTATTTCTTCCTAAATTATATTTAATAGTTACTACGTCTCCAATATGTTCATGCAATTGTTGTTTTACTTTTTCAATAGTCATAAATCCTCCTTATCTTGGATATCCAACATACATCGTTCCCTTTGTAATAATTCCCCCCATTCCATCTTTTCCATATTTGGTATCTTCTAAAATTCCTTTTAAATCAATTTCTTTGGTTGCATCTGCTAAACTCATTTTAGATGCCACAATTGCAGGATCTAATGCATGAATATTTACACGTTTAGGACTGGAGGCAAAATTAGCTCCAGCTTTAATTAATTCTTCATAATCTGATTGACATCCCCCCGCAATAATAATCAATTTTTCATGACTTTTTTCATATTTTCTTGCTTCCTTAATTGCTTCCACATAATATACACTATTTTTATAGGAAGTAATATCATCAATTTCTCCACGTTTTCTATAATATGCATCATGTCCTGTAATGACTACTATGTTGGGATTATATTCTTCTAATAAGTCCCGAATACGACAAGAAATATTGGATTCTTTTTCTAACACCCCTGCAGCCCAAATATTGGCTTGTTCATAATATTTTAAACATCTGCTTAAATATTCATTGTCACCATCTGCTGATCTTTATTAAGTAACTAAATAGTAAAAAGAATAGTCCTAATTTGAATCATTCAAACTTTCTAATCTAAACTGAAATGATAATTTTAATGTATGGTCTTGATAAACTACAATTTTATCTATAAGATTCTTCATCATTTCGTTTGTCAATATTCCATCCTTTAAAAACTCATGATATTTTTGTAACACTGCATCGGTTCTCACCTTTTCATTGTTTAATTTTACTATCTTATTTAATAGTTGTTCCGATTGCATTTGCAACCTCATTTCATATGCTTTCTTTTGAGTAAATTCAGCAGTCGTTATCTCGCCTTTTGTCTTTTTCAAATATAAATTTTTAATATTGGTATTGTGAAAGTCAATTTTATCTTTTAAACAATCAATTTTCCAATTAGGTCTTTCTTTTTGTAACAAATTTTTAGTTACTTTAGAAACAATTTTTTTCTGATCAACGTAATCATGAATCATATCTTTTAACTTTTCTTTCACAATTGCTTGCAATCTTAAATCCATTATATTTCTATTTTTACATAGATGACGATTTATCACTTTATTACATTTAAAATAGTATTGTTCCTCTTTACCAGCTTTTTGAACTCTATACGTCGTCATTATATTTCCGCATTCTCCACAAGCTACTAAGTTTTTAAATGGGCCACAATAATTGTTTTTTTGTTTTCTCTTTAAAATCTTAAGTTTACTATTTGCACTTTCAAATAATTCATCTGTTATAATAGAAGGATGGCAATTATCAATTGTCTCTCTATCTTTTATAGGTATTATATTTCTTTTTTTCTGATGATAATTTTCTTTTATAGATTTTCTTTTCACAATTTTTCCGGTATATGTTTTATTTTTTAATATTTTATAAATTGTTTTATCTGACCAATCATAATAATATTTTTTATTTTTACTAAGGGTCATTTTCATATAAAGAATAGGTGGTTCAATTTTATCTTTATTTAATCCATCTGCAACTTCTTTTCTAGTTTTTCCTAATGATATTTCAGTAAAAATTCTCCTCACAATGGAAGCAGCATAATCATCAATTTCAAGAGTACGTTTATCTTGTATTTGTTTTATCCTATAACCATAAGGTGCGATAAAACCAATAAATTGCCCACTTTCTGTTTTTGATATTGCTACTTGTTTTCTTTTTATAGAAACGTCTTTGACATATCTATCATTAATTAATGATCTAATACCTAATATCACTTGTTGATTGTAGTCATAATTTTCGCTATCAAATTGATCATTAATGGAAAGATATCTCACATTATATTTTGGAAAATATTCGCAAATGTAGTAAACAGTCTCTAAAAAATTTCTTCCTAACCTAGACATATCTTTGGTAATAATTGTTTCAATCTTTCCTTGTTCAATATCCCTTTTTAATTGTTCAAAACCAGGCCTATCAAAATTTGTTCCACTATATCCATCATCAGTATATTCTTTATCAACTGTTAAACCAATATTTCGCGCATAAGATTGAATAAAGCTTAATTGATGATATATACTATTGGAATATTCACTTGTTTTATTTAAATCTTCTTTAGATAATCTACCATAAGCAACAATCCATTTATGGTTTAACATGACTATTCCCATCTAGATTAAAATTGAAACATATTTTCACTGATTTATCTTCTTGGATTTCTATTTTATGAATCAATATTTTTAGTATTTCTTTATCAAAATTTTTAGCGTTTAAAAATTGATCAATATAGATTTGCTTTGTTTTTTCATTACCCATTAAATGATTTGTCTCATGAATTAATTTTTGTAAATCTGCTACCTTTTCTTCACAGATATTTCTATCTTTTTCCAAATCCATTTTTATCCTGAAAAACTCATCATTGGAAATAATATGATTTGCTCTATCTTGATATAAATCACTAATAGCTTTATCAATTGTAATGATTTTAGACTTATATTTTTTTAAAGAATATTCATACTCTTTTACAATATGAAAATTACATATGCAATTTTCATATTTTTGTTCCAACAATGTATGATTAGAATACTTAATTAAAATATTTTTAATTTCTTTTAGTACAAGTTCATTTAAGTCTTCTTCTTTATAGTAATGCATAGTGCATATGTTATTTCTGTATGTTGCATAAGTTCTACAACAATATATAGGTGTTATTTTAGTGGGATCTTTTTGACTTTTTATCCGTCTGACTAACATTGTTTTACCACAAGTTCCACAAACTACCAAACCCTTTAATAAATAATCAAACTGCCTGTATCTGGTGTCATTTTTAAGCTGCCTAGTATTTATTTTTTCAAATAGTTCATTAGAAATTATTTGTGGTAATACACCTTTTTTGATAACCCATTTACTTTTTGGCAATAATTGCTTTTTTTTAGACTTTAAGCTTACTCTTTCGTATTTGCCTTGAATTAATGTACCAATATATGCTTCATTGCATAATATACGCTTAATGGAAGATTCTTTCCACAAATGAGTCGTCATAGTAACTTTTATTTTCTTTTTTCTGTAAACATCTGGTGGTTCAATTCCTTCGCTTGTTAAAATTTTTGCAATCATACCATTTGTTTTTCCGTTATCTTTCAATTCAAAAATTCTTCTTACGATGGAAGCTGCATATTCATCTATAACAAGTACTTTGTTATTTTCTTTTGATCTTTTATACCCATATGGAACAGAGCTACCTACAAACTCACCATTTTTCATCATATCGTGTCTAACACTTTTAATTTTTTGAGAAATGTCTTTTAAATATAAATCATTAATCACGGTTTTAAAAGGAATGATATCTTCTACACCATTTGGATTTAAGGTATCATAATTTTCTAATATAGCGATATACCTTACATGATGCTCAGGAAAATATTTAAATACATAACTGCTTGTTTCAATAAACTCTCTACCTAATCTGGACATATCTTTTGTTATAACACAATCAATTAGTCCATTTTCAATATCATTGATTAATCTTCTAAAAGCAGGTCTATCAAAGTTTCCACCAGAATATCCATCATCTATATAGTAATCATAAATTTCAATATTATTTTGCAACGCAAAATCTGTTATAAAGTTACGTTGATTTTTAATACTGATACTTTCGTTTTCTTTATGATCATCTTCTACTGACAACCTTAAATATGCTCCTGCTTTATATGTTTTATCAGTTAAGCTTGTCATTTATAATCACACTTTCCTCTTAACTAACTTTTCATAAGATAACTATTTAATGGTTTGATTGTAGTATCGTCTTTAAATATCTTTCAAAAGTCTCTAATATTTTTTCTTGAATAGTTGGTGCATCATTATCATAAACGCATATTACTAACTCCTTATTTTTTTTCATATTATCCCTCCTTTTTTAACCATATGAACATTATATTGATTTCATGAATACAAAATATAAAAAAAAGAACGTGAATTTCACGTTCTAATTTACTTTAGTAAATTTCATGATTTGTATTTTCTTTTACCCATTTTTTAATTTCTTCATAGAATTTTAATAAATCTTCTTTAGTTGCATTAAATACTTGAGTTGGAGCTTGAATAGTAGTAGCATTTACATTAGAAATTTGAACATCAAATGTATACGTACCACCGGTTTTAACAATATTCTTAACATAAGTATTAGTATCATCAAGTTCTACGGTTAAATTAATAGGTGTAGTTTCTTTATTATCAATACCATATTGGGCTTTTAACCATTCATCAAAGCGAGCTTTATTTATGGTTACTTCAAATTTATGATCTGTTGATTTTGAAATAGAATCAATTGCATCTATAGTAGAATCTTTTAATAGTTCTAATTCAATGATACCCATACCAACTGATGAGAAATTTGCTTTATATTTCCATCCGTTTTTGATAAGGTTGCCAGTACTATCACTTGTTTTTTCAAATGATAAACTAGTAGTAGATCCCATATATGTATTATCAATATTTTTAAGACCGAAGATATACTCTTGAATTGAATTATCTTTTGATTTATATAACATTAAATATTTATCTTTATCATATTCAACAGTATAATGTTCAGATGCTTTAATATTGCCTTGTTTTTCAAATGTTAAATTATTTGCACTCTGTGTATTATTTACAGTTTTATAAATTAAATATTTATAATATTCTGTACTACTAGAATCCCCAGCATATAAATATTTATAATTTACAGTAAATTCATAAGGATCATATTTAGTACCTTCTTCACCATCTAAATCTACTTTAATTTTGAAATAATTATCTTTTACTTCAGGAATAGCATAAGTTACAGTAATTGTGTTATTTGCGAATTGATTTGCATCATAAGTAGTTACTACAGTGCCTTGTGCATTTAAAACTTTTACAACACCAGTGGAATTTTCTACTGGAGCTTTATTGGTAACTAAATTATAAGAAATTTCATATTTTCCATTCTTTTTATTAGCCAAATATCCGCTTATAACTGTTTTTTCTTCATTTGTATTTAATACTTCTTCACCAGTAAGTGAATTTTTTACTAATTCTTTATTTTGAACGATTGTAACATCCTTTGCCTGAAGGCCACTGTAATCAATGGTATAAGTTGATTCTAAATACTCATTACCACTTTCTTTTTTAGATTCACCATCTAAATCTACTTTAATATCTAAATGGCAATTATTTTGACTTTTACACGTTTTTAATTCATCTTCAGTCAATTTAACTGTTACAATTGTTTCTGTGTTAGCTTTATTTATTGTTACATTTTGAGCAGTACTAGTAATAACACTATTTTCAAAACTTTCTCCATTTTTTCTTGTAAGTTTAAGTGCAGCATAATAACCATTTTGACCATTGATATTATCTTGTTCATATAGATTACCAGCTAATGTCAAATTATTATTTGAACCAGTTAATGCTACTGTTTCATTTACATTTTTAACATAACCTGAAATTAATTCATTATTAAGACTTACATTTAAATTGTTAGCTGATACTTGTTGAAAACTACCAATAAAATTTAAAGTATATGTTGCTGATCTATAATGATCACCATCACCATCTTTATCTACAACTGCAATTGCTTGTTCTACATTATTATCTGCGTAATTTTTTCTTTCTAATGATACATAAATTAAATAATCTTCACCATTTTTTTTAACAATTTGACTTCTTGTGTCTTGAAATGTTACTTCAGTTTTATCATTTGCATCATCAATATGTAAAACATATGGATAATAATACGTTGTATCTAAATCACCAAACTTTTTAGATTCGTTGATTTGTACCAAACCTGTTACATTTAAATCACTATTGATCTTAAAATATAATGGTTTATTATATTTTTCTAAATCTTTTTCAAATTTAGAAAAATCATTAGAAATGGTATAAGTGGTATCTGATTCTACAAATTTACCATTGATATAATTAAATTCTTTCTTCTTATTGCCATTATCCATGACATTTTTTAAATTACCACTACCTATAAGATTTTGTCCTACAACCCATTGGCCATTTACATATCTAACCTTATAGATATTCATTTGTTTATAAATTTCTTCATTTTCTTCAACATCGATTGTACGGCTTGCTACCATAACATCTGTCAAAGTAATATCACCTACAAAGATATGTTCTCCTACAATATAAGCATAGTTAGCATATTCATCTACTTTCTTAATTTCGGCTCCTAATTCTTGTAAATTCAATTGTTGAGCATTTACTGAACACTGAAATGCAAACAATCCTATAATAGTTAATAAACTAAATTTTAAATATTTTTTCATTTTTCCTTCCTCCTTTATTTTACTGATGCTGTAACAGTTGAACCATCAGTTAAATATACAGTTACAGCATTTTTTCCATTTTCACTTACTGTTTCAGGATCTATAAAGTCTCCTTTGCGATATCTAGATCCACTGATATCCATAAATTGATAATCTTCAAAAACAACTCCATTTTTATAAATTTCATAACCATAATTTTTAATTTTATCTAAAAGGTATCGCGCAGTTAAGTGAATTGTATATGTTGGAGTTGTTTGAGTACTACCACTTCCCGAACCAGTACTACTGCTTGAACTGCCTCCTGTATTCCCTGGAGTTTGTGCAGTACCGCTATTTCCTGTAGTACCTGGAGTTTGTGTGGTACCACTATTTCCTGTAGTTCCCGGTGTTTGTGTAGTACC
>CANQAF010000019.1 GCA_947588975.1 uncultured Bacilli bacterium | reverse complement strand
GCCACTTCCAAAGAGGCTAGAACGATTTTTATTAAAAAATGGGGACCTCATTTACGAGGTGTTATCTATTCTACTATGACAGAAAAAGAAAATGAATTGTTTGTAAATTATGTTTCTACATTTGAAAAGTATTTAGTATATGCTCAAAATCTTCAAGCAAAGGGATATTCGCTTTCTAATATAAAAAATATATTAGCTCAAAAATCTGCAACTGCAGATGCTGTTGTTCATAAAAAGAAATCAGTTATCCTATATAATAATATAAATTCTGTTTTAAGAAAATATAATATTACGAAAGAAGAATTACAAAGTGTATTAGAAACTGTCCCTCCTCAAATAAAACAATGTTTCGTGTGTTTATATGGGGTAAATCGTCCACAAATGTCATTAGAAAAAGTCGAAGAGGTATTACATATTAGTCATGTATTTACTTTAAAATCTATACAAGATGTATATGATGCATTAGAACAATATCAAGTAAATCGTGATATTAAAAGTGACCTTTTCAAAGAAAATGAGCAAACACCATCTAGATATGCAAGTATCTATATGTATTTTAACCAAAATGAGAGAGAATATGTTACTAAAGCAATTCAATGGTATAGTGAAAATAAATTAGAATATTATAATATTATTTTAAAAGCATATGGAAAACATTATGATAAATGGTCTTCTAAAATAAAACTAACAAAGGAAGAAAATAATTTATTAAGTTATATTATAGGGAGCGATTTACCATACTTAGTCAATCAAATAAAGTATAGTAATATCAATGATCAAAAACGCTTTAAGAAAAAAGAAAGTTTTTATGATTATTTTGATGAAACTGAAAAAGATAATGTAACAGAAAGAATTGAATGGTGGAAAATCCATAACACAAATTATTACAATTTCATTGTTAAATTATATGGTCCAACCTATGACCATTTAAATACAACAATTGAATTGACTAAAGAAGAGTCAAAATTGATGAATAATATCACAACAGTATTAAAATTGAGTTTAGAAAAAAGAAGTAAAGGTAATACTTCTAAAATTTCCAGAAAAAAAGAAAGTTTTTATGATTATTTTGATGAAACTGAAAAAGATAATATAACTAGAAAAATCGAATGGTGGAAAATCCATAATGCAAATTATTACAATTTCATTGTCAAATTATATGGTCCAACCTATGACCATTTAAATACAACAATTGAATTGACTAAAGAAGAGTCAAAATTGATGAATAATATCACAACAGTATTAAAAGCTAGTTTGGAAAGAAAAAAGAAATATACTACTAAAATCTGGGAAGAAAGTTTTTATGCTTACTTTGATGAAACTGAAAAAGATAATGTAACAGAAAGAATTGAGTGGTGGAAGGGAAATAATCCTGCGAGGTATCAATTAATTGTCAAATTATATGGTCCAAACTATAATTGCCTAAATACAACCATTCAACTTACAAAAGAAGAAAAACAAATGTGGTCAAACATTATTAAGCAATTGAAAACATATATTTCTAAAAGAAAAGATGGGTATGTAATTCATGGCCCAAAACGAAAAGAAAGTATTTATGATTATTTTGATGAAACTGAAAAAGATTATGTAACCGAAAAAATTGAATGGTGGAAGGAAAATAACCCTGAGAGATATCAATTAATTGTCAAATTATATGGTCCGACCTACAATTGTCTAAATACAACCATTCAACTTACAAAAGAAGAACAAAAGCTATGTGCAAATATAATTTCACAATTACGAATATATATTTCTAAAAGAAAGAATGGTCCTGTTGCGGAACGATTGGAACGAAAAGAAAGTATTTATGATTATTTTGCAGAAACTGAAAAAGATTATGTCACAGAAAGAATTGAATGGTGGAAAATTCATAACGAAAATTATTATAATTTCATTGTCAAATTATATGGTCCAACCTATAATTGTCTAAATAAAACCATTAAACTGACAAACAAAGAACAAAAGTTATGGTCAAACATATTGATCCAATTGCGTCAATATATTTCTAAAAGAAAGAATGGTCCTGTTGCTACTCGAGTAGAACGAAAAGAAAGTATTTATGATTATTTTGAAGAAACTGAAAAAGATTATGCAACAGAAAGAATTGAATGGTGGAAGGAAAATAACCCTGAGAGATATCAATTAATTGTCAAATTATATGGTCCGACTTACAATTGTCTAAATAAAACCATTAAACTGACAAACAAAGAACAAAAGTTATGGTCAAACATATTGATCCAATTGCGTCAATATATTTCTAGAAGAAAAAATGGATATGTAGTTTGGGGCTCAAAACGAAAAGGAAGTATTTATGCTTATTTTAAGGAATCTGAAAAAGATTATGTAACAGAAAGAATTAAATGGTGGAAGGAAAATAACCCTGAGAGATATCAATTAATTGTCAAATTATATGGTAACACTTATGATTGCTTGAATAACACCATCAAATTTACACAAGAAGAAACCAATAAATGGGAGTCTTTACTTCAAAATCTAAGGGATTATGTTTCAAAGAAAAAGAAACAAAATATACAAAATGAAATTACAAATTCTAAGTCCAATATACAAGAACCATCAATAAAAAATGACAAAGAAATACATCTATCATTAGAACTTATGAAAGAAAATATTTTATTTGAAGCGTCTCCACAAGAATTAGTGTTATTTACTTATTTTAAACAGCATCATCAAGTAAAAGAACAAAAATTATGTGATGTGTTAGGTATATCTATAGATACATTAGATAACTTCTATATAAAATATTTACATTTGTTTCAAGGACAAATTCCACAAATCATTGAAAGAATGATTACACGTAATCCTAATAATGTAAATCGTATTTTGAATGAATCTTATCTTAAAGAGTATTTACCTTATTTAACATCACAGGAAAAAATGTATTTACAGTTGAAACTACAAAGTTATGCAAATTCAAATATAACAGATAGTATGATTGCAGAATTCATGAATTTAAATGTTTTAGATCTGCAACAATATGAAATTATGACACCATATGATGAATTAAATCAATTCAATCAATTCATAAAGAAATAGAAAATCTATTTCTTTTTTGATTGAAAATGTTATAATAGAGTTAGAAAATAGGAGGAAATATATGTCAAAAATTCAAAAAATACATGCGAGAGAAATTTTAGATTCTAGAGGCAATCCTACTGTAGAAGTAGATGTCTTATTAGAAAGTGGCGTTCTAGCTAGAGCTAGTGTTCCATCAGGAGCATCTACTGGTTCTAAAGAAGCTTTGGAACTACGTGATCAAGATAATAAACGTTACCAAGGAAAAGGAGTACTGAAAGCTGTTTCCAATGTAAATACAGTAATTGCACCACATCTAATAGGAAAAGATGTTCATCATCAACAGGAAATAGATGAATGCATGATCCAATTGGATGGAACCGAAAATAAGAGTCATTTAGGTGCGAATGCAATATTAGGAGTTTCCTTAGCGTGTTTAAAAGCTGCTGCTATATATGATCAGAAACCTTTATATCAATATATAGGCGATGGCAAATTGTTACCAATTCCAATGATGAATATTTTAAATGGTGGTGCACATGCCGATAATAATATAGATTTTCAAGAGTTTATGATTGTACCTCAGGCAGACACCATAAAAGAACGTATTCGTATTGGTGCAGAAGTCTTTCATACTCTAAAAAAAGTATTAAATGAAAAAGGATATGCCACTGGAGTAGGCGATGAAGGTGGTTTTGCTCCTAATTTAAGTTGTAATCAAGAAGCTTTGGATTTAATTTGTTATGCGATTGAACAGGCCGGATATATACCTGGAAAAGATGTTTCACTCGCTCTTGATATTGCTGCCAGTGAATTTTATATAGATGGATATTATCAATTAAATGGAGAACATAAAAAATTAACTTCAAATGAAATGGTCGATTTTTTAGAAATGCTAGTAGAAAAATATCCAATTATTTCAATTGAAGATGGGCTTCATGAAACAGATTATGAAGGTTGGACCATACTTACAAAAAGATTAGGAAATCGAATTCAATTAGTTGGAGATGACCTATTTGTTACCAACCCTAAAATATTTGAACAAGGAATTCATTTAGGAATTGCGAATGCAATTTTATTGAAAGCTAATCAAATTGGTACAGTAACAGAAATGCTTCAAACCATTGATTTGGCAAAACAAA
The DNA here is from genome assembly GCA_947588975.1 of uncultured Bacilli bacterium. Lineage (GTDB taxonomy): Bacteria > Bacillota_I > Bacilli_A > RF39 > UBA660 > UBA5026. Next base: position 16,493 of record CANQAF010000019.1, on the reverse strand, counting down.
ATGGATATCAAACAATTATCTCTCATCGTAGTGGAGAAACAGATGATAGTTTTATTGCAGATTTTGCGGTAGGACTTTGTTTAGGACAAATTAAAACTGGTTCTATGTCAAGAATGGATCGCATTTGTAAGTATAATCAATTAATTCGAATTGAAGAACAAATAAAAAAAGAAGTTTAAAAACTTCTTTTTACTTTTGGAGATTTATCTAAATCGACTTCAATTTTACGGTAATCATTGATCATTTGTAAATAAGTAGCAATTTTTTCTTGACTTTGTTTATTTTGTAACTGTGTTTGTTCTGCTAAAGATGTTGTTAAAATAATTTCATCTCCAAATTGATCTATTTTGTGTTCTTGGCTGAGTATACGAACAGCCCATTGTAATCCAACAGACACACCATCATGAGTAGATTTAAAGTTACGAAGTATTTCTTGGTATGATGGATTTTGTAGTAAGATTGGTAATTTTGCATTAAAATCACTCAACAAAATACTATTAATGCATTCCGTACGTGCAATACTTAAAAATAATTGTAATTCTTCTATTGGGATGCTTTCTCCCGTTACTTTTTGATATAGTTCTACTATTTCTGTCATTGAAACCCTCCTTATAATTGATTATAAGATATTTCATTTATAAAGTCAAACATAGACTGAAATTGTATTTTTTGTTATAATAAATGCGGTGAAGACTATGTTTGTACAGGTACTAATAGAATTGAAAGCAAAACAAATTTCGAAAACGTTTACTTACCGGGTTCCAAAACATCTACAAAATGAAATAGCCATTGGAAAACGTGTAGTAGTTCCTTTTGGACATCAAAAATTAGAAGGATTTGTTTTAAGTATAGAGTCAATATGTTCAGGTGATTATGAGGTAAAAGAAATTGTATCTATCATAGATACGCAACCAGTATTAAATGAAGAATTAATTGCGTTAGGTTCTTATATGGCAAAAAAAACGTTATGTAATACAATTTATGCATATCAAACCATGTTACCAACAGCTTTAAAAGCCAAGCAAAATAAAACGGTACCTAAAAAATATGAAAAATGGATTATGTGGGATCAAGCATATCATAGTAATCATGCAGCTACAAAAGCTCAACAACAAATTTTAAATCGTATGGATGGTGAAGAAAAAGTACTAAAAAAAGAGTTACTTTCTATTTCACCATCTGGGCTTTCTACTTTGATAAAATATCATGTATTAAAAGAAGTGGAAGAAGAAGTATACCGTATACATTATTTTAGTGAGCAAATAAAAGAAAAACCAAATTTAACTTTAGAACAGAAGCAAGTATTAGAAAAAATTCATTTGAATTCATTTCAACCTTATTTATTACATGGTGTAACAGGCAGTGGAAAAACAGAAGTATATATGCGTTTAATTGAACAAGTTCTAACAAATGGAAAAGAAGCAATTATTTTGGTACCAGAAATTAGTTTAACTCCACAATTCATTGAAACCTTTACACATAGATTTCCAGATCAAATTGCTGTTTTACATAGTCGATTAAGTGATGGTGAAAAATATGATGAATGGCGAAAAATTGAACGAAAAGAAGTGCCAATTGTAATTGGTGCACGTAGTGCAATATTTGCGCCTTTTACGAATTTAGGAATTATCATTATTGATGAAGAACATTCAACAACTTATAAACAAGAAAATACCCCTAAATATCATGCAATTGATATTGCTTTATGGCGTGCTAAACGATATCAAATTCCATTAGTATTAGGCAGTGCAACACCATCCATTGAAAGTTATACAAGGGCTCTTTCTGGTATATATACATTATGTGAAATGAAACATCGTATTGACCAGAATTTGCCAACTGTGAGTTTAATTGATATGAAAGATGAAGTCAAGAAAGGGAATTTTATTTTATCAGAAATATTGAAACAAAAAATTCAAGAAAAATTGGATCGTAAAGAACAAATTATATTACTGTTGAATCGAAGAGGGTATACTACAATTCATACTTGTAAAAATTGTGGTTATACACATAAATGTCCGGCATGTGATATACCTCTTACATATCATAAGACGTTAAATAAAATGCAGTGCCATTATTGTGGTTATACAACTAATATATTGACTACATGCCCAGAATGTCATGCAAAAAATATGACTTCTTATGGACTGGGTACAGAACGGTTAGAACAATATTTAAATGAACAATTTCCAAACACATCTATTTTGCGTATGGATAATGATACTACTTCTAAAAAGGGAAGTCATGATCGTATGATTCGTGACTTCTTAGAAGAAAAATATTCGATTTTATTAGGTACACAAATGATTGCAAAAGGACTTGATTTTCCTAAGGTAACTTTAGTTGGTGTTTTAAATGGAGATGCTACTTTAAATATTCCTGATTTTAGAAGTGCTGAAAGAACTTTTGATTTATTATCACAAGTAGCAGGTAGAGCAGGAAGATCTCAGTTAAAAGGTGAAGTTGTAATTCAAGGATTTTCGATCAATCATTATAGTATACAAAAAGCAAAAACACATGATTATGTTGGATTTTATCATGAAGAAATGAAAATTAGACGACAACTTCATTATAGCCCATATTATAATTTATGTTTAATATCTTTAAAGTCATCTCATGAGCAGAATTTATTAGCAGAAGGACAGAAAGTCGCATCATTTTGGAAGCGTCTTCCGTTGAATCATGTAATGATATTAGGGCCTAGTTTTGCTGCTATTCCTAAAATAAATCATGTTTATCAAGTTCAAGTGATACTAAAGTATAAAAAAACAGAAGATATCTATGAACATCTTCAATTATTAAATGAAATTTATCGTTCACGCAAAGATGTGCAACTAGATATTGATTTAAATCCCATACGATTGTAAATAGTTTATAAATTATGGTAAAATAATAATAGGTGATAATATGAATATTAATGATATCAATGTAAAAGAAGAATTGAGAATTGTGTTTATGGGAACACCACAGTTTGCTGTTCCAATATTACAAGGTTTAATCGATCATTATCATGTAAGAGCAGTGGTAACGCAACCAGATAAACCAGTTGGTCGAAATGGAAAAATTGCTGAGCCACCTGTTAAAACGTTAGCAAAAGAACATACCATTTTAGTTTTACAACCGACTAAAATAAAAGAAGAATGGCAAGAAATTATTGCATTAAAACCAAATTTAATTATTACTTGTGCATATGGTCAAATGCTTCCATTAGAATTATTAATGTATCCAACCTATGGATGTATTAATGTACATGCTTCGCTATTGCCTAAGCTAAGAGGTGGAGCTCCAATTCATCATGCAATTATAGAAGGTCATAAAAAAACAGGAATCACAATTATGCACATGAGTTCTAAGATGGATCAAGGAGATATGATTGCCCAAACAGAAATTCCAATTGAAGATACTGATACAGCATCTTCTTTATATGATAAGTTACAAATATTAGGAAAAGATTTATTATTAGAAGTGATCCCATCTATCATTGACGGTACTGCTCCTCGTATCAAGCAAGATGAAAGTCAAGCCACATATGCGTTTAATATTACAAGGGAAGATGAAAAACTTCATTTTGATGTAACGAAAAAACAAATTTACAACCAAATCAGAGGACTGAATAGTTGGCCAGGTGCATATACTACTTTGGATTCTAAAATTATCAAAGTTTGGGAGTGCTATTATACAGAAAATACTTATCCAACATTGTTCGATGGACAAATTACAAAATTATATCCAGATGGAATTGGTGTAAAAGTATCTAACGGTGAAGTCGTCTTTACTATCATTCAACCAGAAGGTAAAAATAAGATGAAGGCAACTGATTTTATCAATGGATATCAAAATAAAGATTCTTTAATTGGCAAAATATTTGAATAAATTTATTTTATGTATCGTTTTTAGAAATGAAATGATATAGTAAAATATTGCTTTTTTTCTATAGATATGGTACATTATTAAAAGTTGGGAGGTCAAAATGCATATTTTATTAATTATAGTATCAATTTTACTAATTGCAATTGTGTTATTGCAAGCGGGAAAAGCAGAAAGTGCTTCAAATGCATTAACAGGTGGCAATGATAGTTTATTTAAAAATAGAAAAGAAAGAGGCGGAGAGTTATTCATTACCAGACTGACTTTTTGCTTAGGATTGGCTTTCTTTGTTATTTGTTTTATTTTAGGATTTTAAAATAGTAATTAAGTTACTATTTTTTTATGATATAATGGATATAGGTGGTTCAGAATGTATGAATATATAAAAGGAATTGTGACACAGGTTGAAAGTAATTATATTGTGTTAGAACAAAATGGAATTGGATATATGATATATACAGGAAATCCTTATTCTTTCCATGTCAATGAGACATATCAAGTATATATATATCAATATGTGCGAGAAGATGAAATTTCTTTATATGGTTTTGGAAGCAAAGAAGAGAAAGAATTATTCTTACGATTAATTGATGTAAAAGGACTAGGTTGCAAGATGGCATTACCTATGTTGGCAACTGGTTCTATTGATGGAATTATGAATGCAATCGAACATGAAAATATTTTATATTTGAAAAAATTTCCTAAAATTGGAGATAAAGTAGCTCGTCAAATTATACTTGATTTAAAAGGAAAACTAGTGAGTCAAGTAGCTAATACGAATGTACAAAATGAAGAATTAATTGAAACACTAAAAGCATTAGGATATAAACAAACTGATATTCAAAGAATTGTAAATAAAGTAGATGTTTCTTTAAAAATAGAAGATCAAGTAAAAGAAGCTTTAAAATTATTGTTAAAATAGAAAGGAATGCGCTATGGAAGAAAGAGTGATAACAAATCATGAATTATCTGAAGATACATTCGAAAAAACAATTCGTCCAGATAGCTTGGATGAATATATTGGTCAAACTGAGGTAAAAACAAATTTAGATATTTTTATTAAAGCTGCAAAAATGCGTGAAGAACCACTTGATCATGTATTATTGTATGGCCCTCCTGGACTTGGAAAAACAACTTTAGCCTATATTATTGCAAACGAACTAGGTAGTAATATTAAAACGGCAAGTGGACCTTCTATTGAAAAAAGTGGAGATTTAGCAGCTATTTTATCTACACTAGAACCAGGAGATGTTTTGTTTATTGATGAAATTCACAGAATGCCTAGATATATTGAAGAAATTTTATATCCAGCAATGGAAGACTATGTGTTAGATATTATCGTTGGTGGAGAATCTTCTTCTAAAAATATTCGGATTGATTTACCTCCATTTACTTTAGTAGGTGCAACAACAAGAGCTGGAGATTTATCGAGTCCACTTCGTGACCGTTTTGGAATTGTCTCTAAATTAAAGTATTATACAGAAGAACAATTGACACAGATCATCAAGCGTACGAGTCGTGTTCTAAATTGTCCTATTTCTGATGATGCTGCTTTGGAATTAGCACGAAGAAGTAGGGGAACTCCACGAATCGCCAATCGATTATTAAAACGTGTACGAGATTTTGCACAAGTACAAGGGGATGGCACTATTACTTTAGAAATTGCAAAAACTGCTTTAAATCAATTAAAAGTAGATCCGATTGGATTAGATGATACCGATTATCATTTATTAAAATCCATTATTGAAAAGTTTAATGGAGGACCAGTTGGTATTGAGGCAATCGCATCATCTATTGGAGAAGAACAAACCACAATTGAGGATGTATATGAGCCATATTTATTACAAATTGGCTTTTTAAAACGTACTAGCAGAGGTCGTATTGTGACTGAAAAAGCATATCATCATTTAGGTATACCTCATCAAGAAAATATGTTAGATACTTTGTTATAACAAAATAGTAGGAGTTGTATGTATGGAACGTATCTTAGAATTTATAAATCCCCAAGGAAAAAATGAACAAATAAAATTTGATAGTGAACAACAAAATATCGAAGATGAAATATTAACATTATTAAAAAATGGATATATTCAAAATAATCCACTTCTTTTTGGTAATACGCAATTGAAATGGAATCAAACTGAGTATCAATTGATATATAATGATGTACCTCTATCTTTTCCGGTATTACAACCAGAAAAGTTTAATGAAGAGGTTCATCCTTTGAAAAGTAGTATGATTGACCCTTTTGGACAAGTATATCCAACCAATGATCCTGGAGAGCATACAAATTATTCCATTGGTCTTGTTTTGCGTGCTTTACAAAGTGATCAAGCTTATATAAAATATCAAAACTTAGTACAACAAAATCCAACAAGAAGGATGGATTTACCACTTCATTTTTTGATTGATTATTTAGGTTTTATTCTTTGTAGTATTACACCAGTAACACGCGGAAACTCTGGAATCATTAGTTATAATCAAATGGGAATTCAACCACAAACTAGGGAAATTTTATTATATTTACGTGAATATTATCCAGCTTATGAATACTGGAAATATACTTTTCCCGCCAATGAAAGAGAACAAAGAAACCAATTAATTAAAAGTATTGAACCGTATTTTTCTAAGTAGAAAGAGGATAGTATGAAAACAGATGATTTTAATTATATTTTACCTGAACATTTGATTGCTCAAACACCAATAGCTACCAGGGATACTTCAAGATTGATGGTATTAGATAAAATTACTGGTGAAATTGAGCATAAACATTTTTATGATATTATAGATGAATTACAACCATCTGATGTACTGGTATTAAATAATACTAAAGTAATCCCCGCTCGTCTTTATGGCGTAAAAGTAGAAACAAATGCGGCGATTGAAATCTTGATGTTAAAAGAACAAACAAATGATGTTTGGGAATGTTTGACAAGACCTGCGAAACGTGTAAAAGTAGGTACTAAAATTATGTTTGGAAATGGTTTATTACAAGCAGTTTGTGTAGAAGAAAAAGAAGAGGGTATTCGCCTTTTTCAATTAGAATATAATGGTATTTTATATGAGATATTAGATCAGTTAGGAGAAATGCCATTACCTCCATATATCCATGAAAAATTAAAAGATCAAACGCGTTATCAAACTGTATATGCGAAAGAAGAAGGTAGTGCAGCAGCACCGACAGCAGGTTTACATTTCACAAATGAGTTATTACAAAAAATTGAAAAAAAAGGAATTCATGTTATTTATGTTACATTACATGTTGGACTCGGGACATTTAGACCTGTTGCTGTAGAAGATGTAACCAAACATAAAATGCATAGTGAATTTTATCAAATGACAAAAGAAACTGCTGAAATATTAAATCAAGCAAAAAAAGAAGGAAGAAGAATTGTAGCAGTTGGAACCACTACAACCCGTGTATTAGAAACAATTATGACACAAAAACATCGATTTGAAGCTTGTAGTGGATGGACGGACATTTTTATTTATCCAGGTTATACTTTTCAAGCAATAGATGCTTTAATTACTAATTTTCATTTACCAAAATCTACATTATTGATGTTAGTGAGTGCTTTTGCTGGAAAAGAACATATTTTACATGCTTATGAAGAAGCAGTAAAACAAGAATATCGTTTCTTTTCATTTGGCGATAGTATGATGATTCGATAAAACAAAGAATTGCACAATTCTTTGTTTTATGATTTAATATATATGGATTGAGTGGTGATTACATGACAGATGAACAATATCAAAAATTAAATGAATATATGAATAATTGCTTTCAGGGACTAGAAAAATGTGATTCTTTCTACTTACGTAATATTTCTTCCATCGCTTATTTATCTCAGAGTTTCAAAAATGAAATAGGACCTTTTCTACTAAAAAATAATGCGATTCAAAATCATCTTTCATTTCAAGATATTTATGCATTAGCACGTGAAGTAATCGAAACAATTCATCCTAAATATTTAGAACAATTTGATACAATCATAGAAAGTGGTGTTTTAGATTTTAGTTATGACCATGAATATACTGATTCTCATTTTATATTTCTTTGTCAACTTGAACAATGTGAAATTAATTTAAATCGAGAATTCAATTATAATGACGTAGTAATTCTTATTCATGAATTTTTTCATTTGTTGAATGGAACCAAAAAAAAATTTAGTAAAAATCAATATTTGGTTACAGAATTTATTTCTATTTATTTTGAAACATTTGCAGTCAAATATTTAATAGATGTAAAACATATTCCACCTACTGAAATTTGTGCTTATGATAGGTTACTAAGTACTTTACATGCTTGTAACATTGTAGATAATTATAGTATACCTTTTGCCATGTATGAATGGTTAGGAGAAGTCCATCCCAAAAATCTTCCTTTTATTTCTCGTTATGTTTCTATTTCTGAGAAAGAATTTTCAGATATGAGTGAACAATTACTCCAAATGTTTGAACAAAAGAATCAAGAATATTGTGACAAATATAGGATAGTAACGAATATTGAAAATAGAAACCATTATCTTGCCAAAGAATTTCGTCAATATCGATATATATTAGGTACGTTACTTGCATTTTATGCACAGGCGCATGTGAATATACAATCTATGGTTTCATTCAATGATCACATCAATGAATTTCAATCAATAGGTATTAGTCAATTAATGCAAGAACAATTAAAAATTGATATCAATGAAAAAACATTTTCAAACGAATGTTTGTTGAGTATTCTTACCTTTTTAGATCAATATGGAGAAAAGAGGCTGCATAAATGAAGCAAGTGATATGTATTGTAGGACCGACTGGAGTAGGTAAAACAAAACTTAGTATTGCACTTGCAAAAAAATATAATGGTGAAATCATCAATGCAGATAGTACACAAATCTATAAAGGACTTGATATTGCAACTGCAAAAGTGAAAGAAGCAGAAAAAGAAAATATTCCTCATTATTTATTTGATATCAAAGAATTGGATGAAAATTATACAGTATTTGATTATCAGAAAGATGCAAGAAAAAAGATAGAAGAAATACTTTCTAGAAAAAAAACGCCGATTCTAGTAGGAGGAACAGGATTATATATAAAGGCAGCTTTATACAATTATGAGTTGGAAGAAGAAGCAAATTATATTTCATCTTACCCAGAAGATACCAGTACACTATATCAACGCTTATTGCAAATAGATCCTAATACTCAAATTCATCCTCATAATCGTAAACGAATTGAAAGAGCATTACGCTATTATGAAGCAACGGGAAAACGTTTGAGTGAGAAAGAACAAGCAAATACACTTTTATATGAGGTAGTGGTGATTGGGCTTACCATGAATAGAACAGCACTATATGACCGCATTAATCAAAGAGTTGATCATATGGTGGAAGAAGGGTTAGTTGAGGAAGCCAAAAAATTATATGACCGTCAACTACGTAGTAAAGCAATTATGACACCGATTGGATATAAAGAATTATTTCCTTATTTTGAAGGGACTTTTCCTTTAGATGTTTGTTTAGATAAAATCAAACAACATAGTAGAAATTATGCCAAAAGACAATATACATGGTTTTCTCATCAAATGGAAGTGAACTGGTTAGAAGTAAATCTGAATCATTTTGAATATACTATAGAAGAAGCGTGTAAAATAATTGAAAATAGATAGAAAATATCTATTTTCTTTTTTCCTTAGAAGTGTTATAATAAAGGACATCCAGGAGGAAAATTTTATGCAAAGATATTTTGCCAAAGGAAAAGATGAAGATTCGTTTTTATTAAATGATGATGATCTATATCATATAAAAACGGTAATGCGTATGAATGAGCATGACAAAATACAAGTAGTATATCAAGATACAGTGTATTTATGCTGTCTAGAAAATGTAAAGAATCATTTAAAAATTTACCCGGAAAAAGAATTGAAAACTGCTACAGAATCATTGCCAAAAGTAACGTTGCTAATTCCTCTTTTGAAAGAACAAAAAATGGATTTTATTTTACAGAAAGCAACAGAACTTGGTGTAGATCAAATTATTTTAATTGAAACAGAACGTAGTATTATTAAGCAAAAAGCAGAAAAAAATGAAAAAAAATTAGAACGATGGAGAAGAATTTGTAAAGAAGCAAGTGAGCAATCTTACCGAATAAATATTCCAACCATTTTGCCTGTTCATCGTCCAAATGAATTGTCGAATTTGGAAGGATTGAAACTCATTTGTAGTACTACTGAAAAGCAAAAAAATATTCGTTTTCTTTTGAATAATCATAAATCCTGTGATAGAATAAATGTAGTGATAGGTCCAGAAGGTGGCTTTTCAGAAAAAGAAGAGCAATTATGGAATCAAATGGGATTTGAATCTGTTTCATTAGGTAACCGTATTATGCGTGTAGAAACGGTCCCATTATATATATTAAGTATATTAAATTTTTATTATATGGAGTGACTTGTATGATTGATATTGCAATTAATAATCAAGTATTACTAGTAATTGCTGCTTTTGTAACAGTTGTATTACTTGGAAATCTATTATATATCTTTTTAAAAGATCGTAGAAATGATAAAGAAGAAATTAAAGAAATTTTAGAATCAAAGTCAGATGGTATGGATGATTCTAATGATAGCGACCAAAAGAAATCAGAAATAGAAGAAATGTTAGAAAAGATGCAACAAGACTTAGAAGCAAAATCAGAAGATGTAGTTGAAAATTTTGAAAAAGAACAAGAGGAAAAATCTATTATTAGTTATCAAGAGTTGTTAAAGACTTTAAATAAAGAAACAGAAATAGAACCGAAAAATCATCCAGAAGTAATTAAAGTAGAAGATGTGAAAGAATCTACTTCAACGGATGATGCTATGCTAGAAGAACATCTCTTTCATGTTCCAACGATACATACATTAGAAGAACTAGAGGAACCATATAAAGTGGAAGAAACATCTAATATGACTAAGGACACTACACAAGCAATCAAAAAATTTAAAAATACTGAATTTATCTCTCCAGTATATGGAAAAATGGAAGGAAAATTAGAATATCCAACTGTTCCATCTTTTCAGGAAACAAAACAAGAATCCAAAGCAGTAGAAGATATTTTAGAAGAATTTGATCGTAAAATAGAACAACATAATATTGATAATTATTTGGAAGATTTTGAGCTTCCAAATCATATGAAAATAGATAGTTTAGAGCAAACATTAGATATGCCACCAATTAGTCCTGAAGTCAAAGTAAATGAAGAATTTTTACAAGCATTAAAGGAATTTCGAAAAAATTTAGAATAGGCATCATGCCTATTTTTTTAGGAGGTTTTTTATGAAATTTAATATATATACATTAGGTTGTAAAGTAAATACATATGAATCCAACGTGATGCGAGATCATCTTAACAATCATGGATATCAAGAAGTATCAGTAGATGAAATTGCTGATATTTCTATTATCAATACTTGTGCGGTTACCAATGCTGCCGATCATAAATCCATGAAGACCATTAAGCATGCAATTCGTCAAAATCCGAATGCAATCATTGTAGTATGTGGTTGTTTTGCCCAAAAGGAAAAGCAAATTGAAATAGAAGGCGTTGATATTATTTTTGGTAATCAAGGTAAATCAAACATTGTAGATTATATTGAAGAATACAAAAATCAACATCAAAAAATAGAGAAAGTTACTGCAATAGAACATGTGTGTTTTGAACCAATGCAATTAAATAATTTCAATCGAACAAGAGCTTTTGTCAAAATCCAAGATGGATGTAATAATTTCTGTACATATTGTATTATTCCATATACAAGAGGAAATGTGCGCAGTAAAAAAAGGGAAGATGTCTTAGAGGAAGTAAGACAACTAGTGAAACATGGCCATAAAGAAATCGTATTAACGGGTATACATACAGGAAATTATGGTTCAGAATTTGAAAACTACGATTTTGCCAATTTATTGCAAGATTTGATTACAATTGACGGTTTGGAACGAATTCGTATTTCTTCTATTGAAATTACAGAGTTAAATGATCGTGTATTAGAAGTACTGCAAAAAAGTAAAATATTAGTAGACCATCTTCATATTCCTTTACAAAGTGGATCAAATACAGTATTAAAAAGAATGAATCGTAAATATGATACGGCATATTTTATAGATAAAATAAATCAAATCCGCCATATTCGACCTAATATTTCTATTACAACTGATGTGATTACTGGTTTTCCTGGAGAAACAGAAGAAGAATTTCAACAGACTATAGATACCATTCGTACCATTCGTTTTTCTAAATTACATGTATTTCCCTATTCTAAAAGAGAAGGTACTGCTGCCTGCCGTCTACCTAATCATTTAGATAATGGAATTAAAAAAGAACGTGCTCGAAAATTAATTGCACTATCAAAAGAATTGGAAATGGACTATATGAAACAATTTATTGGTCATATTGTAGAGGTATTACCAGAAACAACATATGAAAATGGTATTATTGGCCATACTGGAAATTATTTGTTGGTGAAGATAAAAACATCTAATCAGAATTTAGAAAAAAAGCGAAATGTAAAAATTGAAACTGTTAATTATCCTTACTGTATCGGTTCTGAAGAAGTTGACGACTTTATAAAAATATAGTATATTATTGGTAATGGAGGCGTATAAATATGGGAAAACAAACTATCATACGTGTACTAGAATTAATTGATAATCCACTATTAGATGATTCAAAAACGAAAGATCCTAATTTGGTACATTTCGCATTTGCTGAATATTTACAAAATGATATAGGTGGAAGGGTATCTACTGATCGTGTTTTTCAATTACAAGATTTAATCAATAAAGTAGATATGGCTTCAATTGAAGGAGATATGATTGCATCACAAATGGAATGGAATAAAGAATTAGATACTGATATTTATCAATTTCAATTCCAAAAAGATTGTAATTTAAAACCAACACATTATTCAAATCATCCTGTTCCTACATTAGCAGTTGTTATTCCTGGAAAGATGAAAAAGGATAATATGGATGATGAACAACTAATTGAAATCGAAGAATATCTTCAAAGAAAGGTATTAGAACAACAATCGATAGCTGATATACGTAGTGGTAAGAAAAAATGCCATTTAGAAAAATCCAATTCCATTATAAAAACTACAATTACTGTTGCAATTACATTATCGGCAGGATTGTTTATTGCAAGTAAATTAGGAAAATTATTAAAGGCACAACAAGAGCAACAAAGACTATTAGATGAGCAAAATCGCTTACAAAATAGAACGATATTTACAGAAGAATTACAAGAACAAAATAGAGTAGAATCGATTGATCCAGAATTAGAATTTTTAGAAAATATTCATGAAGAACATGAGTCTTTGAAAAAAATGCAATAAAAAGTCGAAAGACTTTTTTTATTATTTACATTTTGAACATATGTTTGATATAATAAAATTATGTTAGGAATGATGATATGAAAAATTATATAAAAGGAATATATAAACAAACTATTTTTCAATCGGATAATGGTTATTTAATAGGCACTTTAAAAATGAAAGAAACCACTGAACAAGAATTGCAAAATTACATAGATAAAACAATTACATTTACAGGGTATTTTGCAGATTTAAAATTGGATGATATGTACGTTTTATATGGAGAAGTTGTATATCACCCAAAATATGGGATACAATATCAAGTCAGTGAATCTGTTTTGGTAAAACCAGAAGATAAAGATGGTATCATTGCTTTTTTATCGAGTGATTTATTTCCAGGTATTGGTGAAAAAATGGCAACTAAAATAGTTGAAACGTTAGGAGAACAAACTTTAGATTTGATTTTAAAAGAACCAGAATGTTTAAATTTAGTTCCTAAATTATCTATAAAGAAGCAAAAACAAATTTTTGATATATTAAATCAATATGAAGAAAGTCATAATACGATTGTTTACTTAACAGAATTAGGATTTACTATGCGAGATTCTTTAGCAATTTATCACTATTATAAAGAGAATACCATTATGGAAATAGAACATAATATTTATGATATCATCGATCATGTTCAAGAAGTAACCTTTCCTAAGGTTGATAAAATTGCTTTTAAATTAGATATCCAATCTACAGATGAAAGAAGAATACAAGCAGGATTAGAATATATCTGTAAACAAATTTCCTTTGAAACAGGAGATACTTATTTGGAATTAGAAACGATCATAAGTGCTATGAAACGATATTTAAATGTAGAACTTGATGAAACGATTTGTCTTGCACACTTAGATACATTATGTGTTTTAGAAAAATTAGTCAATGTGGATGGCCACTATTATTTAAAAAGTATTTATGATGCAGAAAACGTAATTTGTAGTCGCTTATCTTATTTAGCAACACAAAAAGAAAAAAATTACAAAAAAATAGATTCTTATCTCCATGCTTTAGAAGAACAAATGCAAATAGAATATAATGATGAGCAAAAAAAAGCAATCCAAATGTCTTTACAACAACATGTTACTATAATTACGGGAGGCCCAGGGACAGGGAAGACGACCATTATTCAAGCAATTGTAGAACTTTATCAAATATTAAATGGATTTGGGCCAAGCGAAGCTGAAACACACATCGCTTTACTTGCACCGACAGGACGTGCGAGCAAACGTATGAGTGAAGCAACGATTTTTCCGGCAACCACTATTCATCGCTTTTTAAAATGGAATTTAGATAACAATGAATTTGCTGTTAACGAATGGAATCCTGCTTCACAACAACTCATTATTGTTGATGAAGCAAGTATGATTGATATTGAATTATTTGGTCATTTATTAAAAGGACTAACTAAAAATATTCAACTGATATTGGTAGGAGATTTTAATCAGTTACCAAGCGTTGGACCTGGTCAAGTGTTAAAAGATCTAATTAAAAGTAATTGCATTCCTACTGTAAAATTGGAACGATTATATCGTCAAACTAAAGAATCATATATTCCTTTATTAGCGGATGAAATAAAGCATAATACTTTGAGTCAATCATTTATGGAACCTAAAAATGATTTTCTGTTCATAGATTGTAGAGAAGAAGATATTCTCCCTGCAATTGAGAAATTAACACAAAAATTATTAGAAACTGGATATGATCAAAAAACAGTTCAGATGATGGCACCTATGTATGCTGGACCAGTTGGAATCGATGCATTAAACAAAAAATTACAACAATTATGGAATCCTGCTTCCACAACAAAAAGAGAATTAGTGGTAGGAGACACGATATTTCGAGAACACGATAAAGTATTACAATTAGTCAATATGCCAGAAGAAAATGTATTTAATGGAGATATTGGTATTATTAAGTATATTATTCCGGCTGAACAAAGTAAAAGTAAAAAAAATGAAATTTATGTAGATTATGATGGCTTAGAAGTAAAATATTTACCACAAGATTTTTCTAAAATAAAGCATGGATTTATTATGAGTATACATAAATCACAAGGAAGTGAGTTTGATGTCGTTATTATTCCTATGTCGACATCCTATTATCGTATGCTTTATCGAAAACTAATTTATACAGGAATTACTCGGGCAAAGAAAAAACTCATTTTAATTGGAAATCCTCAAGCTTTTTTATATGGTGTATCAAACGATTCTGAAAGAGAAAGAGCCACCAATTTATGCCAAAGAATGAACTTTATTATGCATAATTTAGATGCAATGTAACAAACTAATAATGTATGTATTAATTTATACATACAATTTCATATTTTTTGGCAAGAAGGTGATTGTATGAAGTATGTTAAAGGAATGGCACTTATGGGTATGGGTGCAGGAGCTGTTTTAGCGTATCAAAAATATAAAAAACCTGTTACAAAACAGGTCGAAAAAGTTATGGATGCAACCATGAAAAAAGCAAATAAAAAGCTAGAAAATATGATGTAAAGGATCTAAAGATCCTTTTTCATTGAAAAGATGATATAATAGTTTTGGTGATATTATGAAGAAGTGGATTCTATTATTGCTTCCTGTGATTATAATTGCTTATATTATTTTAGATTATTATAGCTTAATTCCCAAAAAATCATATGTGGCCAGTGATTTTTCCATTACAACTATTGTATCTCCAGTCGATTATAATCAAAATGGTATAGATGATTATCAAGATATTTTAAATGGTGCTCTGCAAGAGGCAAAGCGCAAACCAAAATATGTAAATGCATATTATAATGGAGGATATCCTCCTGATAATGAAGGTGTTTGTACTGATTTAATATGGCGAGCTTTAAAAGAAGCAGGATATTTATTAAAAGATATGGTAACAGAAGATATTAAAAATAACCGAGAAGCTTATCCTAATATCATATACCAAGATTCTAATATTGATTTTAGAAGAGTAATAAATTTAGATATTTTTTTAAAACGAAATACTTTAGTTTTAACAAATGATTTATCGCAAATTAGTGAATGGCAACCAGGTGATATTGTTGTATTTGGAAACCAAGAACATATTGGTATTATATCTAATAAAAGAAATAGAAAAGGAATTCCATACCTCATTCATAATGCAGGGCAACCTAAGTTGGAAGAAGATACACTAGAGCGATGGAACAAAAAGAAAAAAATTACAGGACATTACCGTTTTTTCCTTACTATAAAAAAAGATTCTACGCAGTAGAATCTTT
>CANQAF010000018.1 GCA_947588975.1 uncultured Bacilli bacterium | reverse complement strand
AGAGCTTAATAAATTAAGCTCTTTTAATTTCCTTTATAAATTGTATGAGAATTCTTTCCAAATATGGGAAAATATGATAGAATAAATTAGAGAGTGATGGTATGAATAAAGTAAAATATTATTTGAATCGCTTATTTTCCATGAATTATAAACAAATGCTAGATACAGTAAATTTAGTACATAAAAGAAGCGGTAAAAATCGCTTGTTCATTTTTATAGATATGTTTTATTGTTCCATAAAGTATTTAGCAGGATATATGGATTATTTAGTGTTCAATTTTGAAGATTTAACTAAGAAACAACGTAGTACATTCATTACAAGGGGAGTTAATAATGCATACATTAAAAAAATGAATCAACCTGCATTTTATGAAAAATTTAATAATAAAATATTATTTAATCAGATTTTTAATGAATATATTAAGAGAGATTATTTGGATTTAAATCAAGCTACAGAAAAAGAGTTTGAAGAATTTATCAAAAAACATCCAATTATTATAGCAAAACCAATTGATTTACAATGTGGTAAGGGAATCGAAAAAATAGATACTTGTCAAGAAAATGTGAAAGAATTGTATAATAGATTAAAAGAAAATGGTCAAATATTAATAGAAGAAGTTATAATTCAATCAAAAGAAATGAATCAACTGTTTCCATATGCGGTCAATACGCTTCGCATTGTAACTGCTAGAGTGAACGACAAAACGACTATACTATTTCGTGCATTACGTATTGGAAATGGCGATAATGTAGTAGATAATTTTAATCATGGAGGTATGTATACAGTTGTAAACGAACAAGGGTTTATTGAAAAACCTGCAATTGATAAAAAAGGAAATGTCTATGAAATTCATCCTATTACGCATACAAAAATTGCAGGATTTCAAATTCCTTATTTTGAGCAAGTTGTTCAAATGGTAAAAAGTGCAAGCACAATCATTCCAGAAGTAGGACTTGTAGGTTGGGATATTGCTATCACTGATTGTGGCCCAGTTATGGTGGAGGGGAATCAATTACCAGGTTATGATATCTATCAATCAAAAGTACATTTAAATGCAGATAAAATTGGTTTAAAGCCGACATTTGATGCAATCATATACCAGAGTTCAAATAAGTGATCATATCATAATCAAACCGACATATAATTATATAATAAGTTAGGAGAATATAAATGAATATAATCGAAATTTTGAAAACAATATTTTTAGGAATTGTAGAAGGAATTACAGAATGGTTACCAATCAGTAGTACAGGACATATGATACTAGTTGATGAATTTCTTCATATGAATATTACCCCTGAATTTAAGGAAATGTTTTTTGTAGTCATTCAATTAGGGGCAATTTTAGCGGTTGTAGTTTTATACTTTTTTCAATTAATTCCATTTGATATAAATCATGGAATTAAAATCAACAAAGAAAAGTTTTCAATGTGGTTTAAAATTTTAGTGGCAACTATACCAGCAGCTATTGTGGGATTACTATTTGAAGACTTCATAAATCAGTATTTCAACAATTATCAAACTGTATCCATTATGTTAATTTTATTTGGTATTTTATTTATTATAGTAGAAAATTATAATAAAAATAGAAAATCTAAAATGAATTCTATTGCAGAAATTACATATAAAACAGCATTAATTATTGGAGTTTTTCAAATGATAGCGGCAGTATTTCCAGGAACATCTCGTTCTGGATCCACAATAGTAGGCGCATTGTTATTAGGTGTCTCTCGTACAACGGCTGCTGAATTTACATTCTTTTTAGCCATTCCGGCTATGTTTGGAGCAAGTTTATTAAAATTATTAAAATTTGGTTTCGTGTTTACTAGCTCAGAATTAATTATTTTAGTTGTTGGAATGATTACAGCTTTTCTTGTTTCCATATTTACAATTAAATTTTTAATAAATTATATTAAGAAAAATGATTTTAAACCATTTGGTTGGTATCGTATTATCTTAGGAACAATTGTTCTTTGCTATTTCTTTTTCTTAAGATAATCACTTGCCTAAGCGAATGAAGAAATGTTTCATATACTATTTAATAGGTGATAGGCATGATACAAACATTTCTTCTTATCTTTTCATTGTCCATTGATTCTCTGGTTGCGGGGCTTTCAATGGGCATTAATCATATTAAGTTATCTATTTTTCCAATTTTTTTATTAAATGGAATTGGAATGATATCACTTGCTTTATCTATGATTTGTAGCCATTTTATTGGCTTTTTTGTGAATGATAAAGCAATAGGGTACTTTAGTACGATTTTATTTACCTTATTGGGAATCAGTAAAATAATAGAAAGTTTATTACCTAAAAAAGAACGAAAATATAAAATTCGCTGCGCAAAAATGAAATTTATTTTTCATATATATGCTCATCCGGAAAAAGCAGATATGGATAATTCAAAATGCTTGTCTTATTTAGAAACAATTCCGCTTGGTATTGCACTTTCTTTAGACAATTTTTTAATTGGTATTGGAATTCGTTTCCTTCATGTTTCTTGGCTAATCTTAATCATGGGTGGATTTATAATAAGCCTTTTATTAATGGTTATAGGTTATTATTTAGGAGTATGGCTAAAATGCAAATTAAATTACAATATTTCCTGGCTAAGTGGAGTATTATTATTCATACTTGCTTTTTGGAGATAAACAGTAAGTATTTTATGTTAAAAGGAGTATAGCGAAAAAGAAAAAAATCAAAGTCAAACCAAAGACACTCGTTGTTTCCAGAATATTAATGCAACATAAATTATATTGAGAGATGAAAAAATGCAGGAAAAAAGATTATTAGTATCTCTCCTAATAGTCAGACATTCATATAGTACCCCTCAAAAAAAGGACCCTAAATTGGGTCTTTTTTGATATTGATATCAAAAAATATATATAATTATCAAAATTAGCACTCTCTACTTGAAAATGCTAAAAAATTGTGATACAATATACAATGTAAAGATGAAAGCGTCTTTACAGGTATTATAATTATATAAAGAAAGGGAGAATGAAATATGATGATGATACCAAGAAAACGTAATGATTTTGATTTATGGGAGGATTTGTTTGCTGATCCATTTTTTACCAATCATGAAACAAAAGTAATGCGTACAGATATAAAAGAAAATAAAGATAATTATGATATTATGATTGATTTACCAGGATATGAAAAAGAAGATATTAAAGTAGATGTTGAAAACGGTTATTTAAATGTAACTGCTACTATGAATAGACAAGATGAAGATAAAGAAGATGGTAGATATGTTCGCCGTGAAAGATATTTTGGTGAATGTTCTCGTAGTTTTTATGTCGGTGATGCGGTAACTGAAGAAGATATTCATGCATCATTTAAAAATGGAACTTTAAAATTAAATATCCCTAAAAAAGAAGAAAAACAAGAAATAAAATCTAAGAAATATATTGAAATATCAGATTAAAATATAAAAGCATCAATGGATGCTTTTTTTTTTATAAATAAAAAGGGTTTAACAATGCTATGTAATATATTTATTATAGAAAGGAGGTAAAGTGTGCCATTTAATAAAAATATTACAGGATTTCAAAATGAAGATGAATTGATCCATTATATAAATAGAAAAAGAATGAAAGAATTAAATCCAATGTATCAATCATTTTTATATGATTTATTTGATGATATATGTTCTAATAGCATTGTCTATGCAAAACCAGTTTATGATAAACAAAAAGCAGATATGTGTATTCAAATTGGTAGTCAAAAAAAGTGGATTAGTATCAAAAAGGGAATAAAAAATTCTGTTCATGTAGAGTCAGTTACAAATTTTATTAAATTTTTAAAGAATAATGATATATCACAATCTATAATTGATAAAGTATTAAAATATCATTATGCAGATGGTACTACAGATGGTAGTGGCAAAAAAAGAATGAGTGTGGAAGAATATAAAAAAGATCATCAAATGGAAATTCATAATATAAATTTAGTATTAAATCAAGAAACCATTTTAAGGAATGCTATTAATAGATTTGTACTAATTGGTAATAATAGGAAACAACCAATAGATGCGATTCTATATGGGGTTATAGATGATTTTATTTGGATTAAAAAAGATGATATTATAAACATGATACTTTCTAGAAAGAATTTAAATACTACCAGTATACATTTTGGTTCTTTATTTTATCAACCGTTAAATCGTTGCTTAAATGATAATGTAAAATATGAATCGGCACGGCACAAAATTCAAATTAAATGGTATCATTTATCAGATGATATTATTGAAACTATGAATCAGAATGTGTTGCGTAAAAATCATATGATATAATTAGAAATGCCTATTGTTTAATGTATCATTTAATAAGTATCCTTCTAGCTGACTGCGTGTTTTTGAACAAAGAAAAAGCCCTTATAATAAGGGCAGAATTTATATATGGAGCAGA
Organism: uncultured Bacilli bacterium; assembly: GCA_947588975.1. Taxonomy (GTDB): domain Bacteria; phylum Bacillota_I; class Bacilli_A; order RF39; family UBA660; genus UBA5026. Next base: position 16,374 of record CANQAF010000018.1, on the reverse strand, counting down.
TGATGAGAATCGAACTCACGCAGTCAGCTTGGAAGGCTGAGGTTCTACCATTAAACTACATCTGCATTTAGTAGGCATTTCTAATTATACTAGAAATTTGAAGAATGTCAATATTTTTTTCTAAAAATTCATTGCTTCTTTATTTTTTAGTATATGATTAAAAATGTAAATATATTCTCAATTTTAAAGAATTTAAAAATAATGAGAAATTATAATATTCATGAATACTTATAAAAGAAACATAATTAAATTGAAAAAAGTGTAAACATATAGTATAATATAAAATATAGGAGTGAAAATAAATATGAAATTTTTTAAATCGCATAAAAGATTATGGATTACTTTAGGAATTATATTTTTGATTATAATTATGGGAGTGCTTCTTTATTTTAGATTATCACCAGATTCTAAAAAGAATTTATATGGAAATCGTTTAGATGATATCGAAAAATATTCAATTGATGAAAATCGTATGAACGATATGATAGCACGTGCACAAGAATTCGTAGGCATAGAGTCTGTAAGTTATCATACTCAAGGTAGAATTGTTTATATTAATGTTACGGTATCTGCTGATTTCTTAAAAGAACAAGCAGTTCAATATGCTAATACGACATTAGAGTATTTTACAGATGAAGAAAAATCTTACTATGATTTTCAAATTATCTTTGTGTGCAATTCTGAAAGTGAAATTTATCCAATCATGGGGGCTAAACACAAGACAGCAGAAACATATGTATGGAAACAGGAGTAGTGAAACAATATGAAAAAGAAAAAAATAATAATTATTATAGTTTCCCTCATTATTGCTACATTATTAAGTGGTAGTGTCTATTACATATTAACACGCCAAGATAAAAATACTACACTCACAATATTAGAAAAACAATGGATTGAAGAAAATAAAAATGAGATTATTGATTTAGGAATGATTAATAAAATTCCAATTTTCAATTATAATGGAGAAGGTCTATTATTTGACTTTGTTGATTCTCTTGAGACTGTAACTGGATTAGAGTTTAATAAATTATCCTATAATATTTCAGGTAAAATTCCAGCTACGTACGCATTTGTCTATACTAATGAACAAAATGATAATGATATTTTAATTTACCAAGATAATTATGCAATTTTATCTGGAAGTCAAACAAAATATAATCGTTTACAAGATATACCGCAAATGACTGTTGGTGTATTGGAAGATGACTTAGAATCTGTTAGTTTCTATCTACGTGCAAATCCAAATATTAGCTATAAAACATATTCTAATGCAGAGAAGTTACTGGATGAGGTAGAAAAGGATGATGCAACAATTAGCGGGGTAGTGTTACCAAAAACTGTATATATGGAGGAACTTGCTAATAAGCATTTGAATATTATATATCAAATTACAGAAATGCATCAAAATTTAGTTTTACGTCTTGGCGATAATAAAAGATTAAACACAATTATCAAAAAATATTATAAAAAATGGAGTCAAGAAAATTATCAACAAACTTATAACACATATTTTTCTAAAAGTTACTTTAAGTTTAATGAAATTTATGAAGAAAATGTAGCACAATTTAAAAGCAAAAGGTATCAATTTGGCTTTATTAGTTATGCACCATATAATGCACTTGTTAATAATCATTTAACAGGTATAAATAATGAAATTATGAAACAATTTTCTCATCTTGCAGACATTGAAATTAGTTTTAAACAATATTCATCTATGGACAAACTATTAGAAGATTTTAATGCCAATAAAATTGACTTTTTTATGAATACAACCAATCAAAATGAATATGCATTGGATATTTATAAAACAGTATCTGCTTATGATGAGCAAATTGTAATACTTTCTCACATTGATACAAATGAAACAATTCACTCACTTGCATCATTGAGAGGGAAAAAAGTAATGACATTAAAAAATAGCTATATTAGTGACATGTTATCTAGTAATGAAGCTACTATAGAAACATTCGATAATGTCCAAGAATTGATAAATAACTTAGATAAAGAAAGTATAGTTGTTGTAGATCAAGATACATATTATACATATGTACATGATGCTTTTAAAAAATATAGAGTGGATTATATATTCCCGTTAAATCAATCATATAACTTTATTATTAGGGATATTAATGATAATAATGTTTTCGCTAGATACTTTGATTTTTATCTATCATTTATTGATGAGGCAACATTTAAAAATGAAATTAACTATAGTATGTTTGTTGATAAGATAGAAAACTATACAAAAATTATAATGACTGCTATAGTAATCATTATAATTTTGATAGTTGGATTTATTACACTAGGTAAAAAACGACATGTAAAATATCAAAATAAAGTGACATCTATTAGCAAAGAAAATAAATTAAGATATATTGATATGTTAACATCACTAAAAAATAGAAATTATTTAAATGATAATATCCAAAAATGGGATGAAAGCGAAATTTATCCACAAACAATTATTATTGTAGACTTAAATAACGTTGCATACATCAATGATAATTACGGCCATGAAGAAGGAGATAATGTCATTCGCGAAGCAGCAAATATTTTAATTCATAATCAATTAGAAAATAGTGAAATTATCCGTACGAATGGGAATGAGTTTTTAATTTATATGGTGGAATATGAAGAAAAACAAGTTGTTGCATATATTCGTAAATTGAGTAAAGAATTTAAGGAAATTGCTCATGGATTTGGTGCTGCTATTGGCTATAGTATGATTCAAGATGCAATAAAAACAGTAGATGATGCAATTAATGAAGCTACATTAGATATGAGGAATAATAAAGAAGAAGCAAATAATTAATTGCTTCTTTTTAAGTATGTGTAGAGTTTATCTAAAAATGTTAATTAAAGTATAGATATATTTTGAGTTCAATTATTCATGCCTTTATAAAATTGTGATATAATAATACTATAAGGTTGTGAGACAATGAATCAAGTGAAAAGATATTTACAAAAGTTAATGCAAATAATTCGACGTGAAGAAATGCGTATTTTACCTGGAAATTTAGCTTTTTTCCTTTTACTATCAGTTGTGCCTATTTTAATTTTGGTTGGTTTAATTTGCTCTTTATGTTCCATTTCTTTAAATGACGTTATAAGTAGTGTAAGTGGAATGATTCCTAAAGAGGTAGACATTATTTTTGAATCATTCTTAGCAAGTACAACAAACCCAGGAAATTTAGTAGGTTATTTTGCAATTGGCTTTATAGTGGCATCCAATGGTGCACATTCTATCATTGTCGCATCTAATACTTTATATCAAATTAAAAATGAAACATATTTGAAAAGAAGGATTAAAGCACTTTTTCTTACAATTATCCTAATATTCCTTTTTCTGTTTATTTTAGTTTTTCTTGCATTTGGTAATATTATTTTAAAATCAATATTAGCTCTTCCTGTATTTATACACTTCGCAAATAAAGTATATTCCATTTTTATATTATTAAAATGGCCAGTAGCATTTATTATTGTCTTTTGGTTTATTAAATTGTTATATACAATGGCACCTGATCGTAAAATTTCAAGTAAATATGTAAATAAAGGTGCAATATTTACAACAATAGGATGGATTTTAACAACTGGTATTTATTCTTATTATGCGAATAATATTGCTCATTATAACTTATTTTATGGTGGCTTTTCTGGTTTGGCGGTATTAATGATTTGGATTTATATCATTTCATATATTTTTGTAATTGGAATTGCAATTAATACAAGTTCATACCATTATTTGGAAGAAGAATTACCAAATAAAAATTAAGTATAAGGATATACTATGACTAGATACATGTCAGATTACCAGCATGTGTCTATAGCAGACTACTTGTAGTACCGGATGATAGTTTTACTGTGAACTAACAAGTATTATTTGAATTGGTAATGGAAATCTCCTTTCATAACATACATCTGGAAAGAAAGTTCATATAGAACTTTTTTTCTTATATATAAAAAAATGCCCAATTGGCATTTTTATTCAGAAACTTCTTCAGTAACTTTGGTCATTTTATTTAAAGTTCTTAATTCTCTAGCGCTCATTATAATTTTTTCACCATTATCTAAAGTGACTTTTTGTAGATTTGGTTTTTGCGCATGCTTAGTTGCTCTTAATGAATGAGATCTTCTATTACCAAATAAAGGTTTTTTACTTGTAATTTTACGAGCCATAATCTATAACCTCCTTATACTTGAGTTTTTTTTCTTTGCTTTATAACTTTACCATAATATATCAAATAAGTCAAATATTTATTCGTAAAAACTTTTAAAAAATAGGAATTTATAGTAAAATGAATGAAAGGAAGGTCTGGATTATGAATTATATACCACTTTATGTAAAAACTGAAAATTCATTACTAAAAAGTATGATTCGCATCAAAGATTTAATTTCTTATGCAAAACAACATGGACTACATACGCTTGCCATTACTGATGATAATCTATATGGAGCATATGAATTTTATAAAGCATGTAACCAAGAAAATATAAAACCTATTATAGGATTAGAAGTGTATATAAATAAAAATAAAATCCTTTTATATTGTAAAAATTATATTGGATATCAAAGTCTAATTCAACTTTCCACAATTCAAAGCGAGCGAGAAATTACGATTCAAGATTTAATACTTCATAGTGAGGGATTATTATGTATTGTACCAGTAAGTAGTAAGGAATTGTATTCAGATTGCTCAAAAATATTTAAAGACACTTTTGTAGGATATAGTACAAAGGAAGAAAAGAGTCAATTAAAAGGTTCCCATTTAATTTATATTGATGAAACTTTATGTCTAGAAAAAACTGATTTAGAATACCTTTCTTATTTAGAAGCTATTAAAGAAGGGAAAACTATACATGAAGTAGAACAATATCATCAAGGGTATTTAAAATTGCCAGATGAACTTGACAAAAGCTTTTTAGATAGTTTTCAAGAGTTTGACAATTTGTGTAATTTAAAAATTGAAATTCATAATGATTTATTACCAATTTATCCATGTCCAGATGGATTAAATAGTTATCAATATCTAAAACAATTATGTATGGAAGGAATGCGCAAACGTTTTAAAGATCGTGTAGCACGTATATATGTAGACCGTCTAAGATATGAATTAGACATTATTCAAAAAATGGGATTTTGTAACTATTTTCTGGTTGTATGGGATTATGTAAAGTATGCCAAAGAACATCAAATTTTGGTAGGCCCTGGAAGAGGAAGTGCTGCGGGTTCTTTGGTTTCATATGTGCTTGGAATTACAGAAATTGATCCAATTCAATATGATCTTTTATTTGAACGCTTTTTAAATCCAGAGCGTATTACAATGCCGGATATTGATATCGATTTTGCGGATGATAGAAGAGAAGAAGTCATTCAATATTGTAAAAACAAATATGGCGATAAGAAAGTGGCAGGAATTATTACATTTGGAACGCTTGGTACAAAGCAAATCATTCGTGATATTGGTAGAGTTATGGAGCTACCAGTGAACCAAATAGACCGTATATGTAAAGAATTAGATTCAAAAGTATCGTTAAGTGAAAATTACAAAAATAATGCCAAATTGAGAGAATGGATTAGGGACTCGCAAGATTATCAAAAATTGTTTCAAGTGGCATCTAAACTAGAAGGATTAAAACGTCATACATCTATTCATGCAGCGGGTATTATTATGTCTAATCGTAATCTTGATGAAATAATTCCTTTGGTGAAACATGAGCAGTCCTATTTAACAGGTTATCCAATGGAGTATTTAGAGGAACAAGGGTTACTTAAAATGGATTTTTTAGCATTAAAAACATTGACAACTATTTCTTCTATGATAAAAGAAATTAATCATCAAGGTAATTTTATTTCATTTGATACCATTCCATTAAATGATCCCAAGGCTTTAGAAATATTTACGACTGTTAATACTACTGGTATTTTTCAATTTGAATCAGCCGGTATGATGAATTTTCTATATAAATTTAAACCTACTACATTTGAAGATCTCTTTGCTGCAATTGCTTTATATAGACCTGGACCAATGAATAATATTAATCACTATATTCAAAGAAAGCAAGGAACAGAACCGATTGATTATTTCCATCCTAATTTAATTCCTATTTTAAAATCTACATATGGTATTTTAATTTATCAGGAACAGATTATGCAAGTGGCAAGTGTTCTAGCTGGATATTCCTATAGTGAAGCAGATATTTTAAGACGTGCAATGAGTAAGAAAAAAGAGAGTGTATTACAGGAAGAGAAAGCCAAATTTATGAAACAAGCGGTTGCACGTGGATATGATCAAGTAATGAGTGAAACAGTTTATAATTTGATTTTAAAATTCGCATCTTTTGGATTTAATCGTTCGCATTCTGTTGCATATGCTTTTATTGCTTATAGAATGGCTTATTTAAAAGCTCATTATCCAAATGTATTTATGAAAAGTTTACTTTCTTCTGTCATTGGAAGTAGTGTGGATACGAAAGCTTATATGGATGAATGTCGTATAAACCATATTATGATATTACCTCCAGATATTAATCAAAGTGGAAAAGATTATATAGTGGAAAAAGATGGAGTACGTTTTCCACTTACTAATATTAAAAATTTAGGAATTGTAGTTGTTGAAAATATTTTGGAGGCAAGAAATTCAGGACCATTTTTAGATATTTATGATTTTGTAAAACGCACGAACCGAAAAATAGTGAATAAAAAAGTATTACAGAATTTGATTGAAGCAGGATGTTTTTCTAGTTTTGCAATCAATAAAAAAACATTGATTGAAAATTTAGATGTAATTTTAAACTATGGAGAGTTAATGAAAGATTTAGATGAGGAATATATAATAAAACCGGAATTGGAAATGAAAAGTGAATACACTAAAAAAGAATTAATGCAACAAGAATATAATGTATTTGGATTTTATATTAGTAATCATCCAGTTATGGATTATCGTATCAAAAAAAATAATCAAGTGATATTAAAAGATATTGCCCTTTATTTTGATAAAACAATTTCTCTTATTTTGATGGTGGATTCCGCAAAAGAAATTGTAACTAAAAAAGGGGAAAAGATGTGTTTTATCACATGCTCTGATGAAAGTGGTACGATTGATGTCGTTTTATTTCCTGATGTATATCAAACATATTATACTGTACCAATAGGAAGTATTATAGAAGCGGTAGGTCATATTGAAAGACGATTTGATAAATATCAAATGGTAGTTAATCAACTAAATATATTAGAAAAACAAGTAGTTTGATCTGCCCTTTTTAGAAAATGACAAGTGGTAAAGATGAGATAGTAACTCTAATAGTTATTCGTCAAATTTAGATGAAAAAAGTAGTGATAGTTGTGAATTTCACAACTTTTTTGATAAAAAACATTTGTTCGTGATATAATGATAATGGTGATTCTATGGAACGTATCATTATGCATATTGATGTGAATAATGCCTTTCTATCTTGGAGTGCCATTGATTTACTCAACAAAGGTTTTGGGTATGATATTAGAAATAGCTATGCAGTAATTGGTGGGGATGAAACAACTAGAAGGGGGGTTGTTTTAGCAAAGAGTATGCCAGCTAAAAAAATGGGTATTCAAACTGGAGAAACTCTATTTAGCGCAAGAAAAAAATGTCCAGCATTACGTACGTTTCCACCAAATTACTTATGGTATCAAAAAATGTCTGCTCAGTTATTTACATTGCTCAGTCATTATACTTGTGATATAGAGATATTTTCCATTGATGAATGTTTCTTAGATTATGGCAAAGTAGCGCATTTATATGGAGATCCTATCGATTTTGCTTATCGGTTAAAGGAAGAAATTTATACTAAATTAGGGTTTACAGTAAATATTGGAATTGCTAATAATAAATTATGTGCTAAAATGGCTTCTGATTTTGAAAAACCGAATCGTGTTCATACGTTATGGGAAAATGAAGTAAAAGATAAGATGTTTCCACTTCCTATTTCAGATCTATTCGGAGTGGGTAAAAAGAGTACAGAAAAATTAAAAAAATTAGGTATTCATACAATAGGAATATTGGCACAATCTTCCGTCAATCAATTATATCCTTATTTTAAAAATCAATCATTACATTTGATCGAAATTGCGAATGGAATTGATGAAAGTCCTGTTGTTGTTACGAAAGAGGAAAATAAAGGGATTAGTAATTCGACAACACTTCCTAAAGATGTATCCTCTAAAGTAGAACTATGTCAAGTACTGGAGTCTATATCTAATAATGTAGCTTTGGAACTTAGGAGGCAAAATAAATATACACAGGTTATATGTGTACAGTTGAAAGACCAATATTTTCATAGTTATTCTCATCAAAAAAAATTAAAAAATGCTACAAATTTAACAAAAGAAATTTATGAAACTTCAAAGGAATTGTTAGACGAGATGTGGCAAGGTGAACCAATTCGTTTGGTAGGGATTCGGTTAGATCATTTATCTAACCAAAGTATGCATCAAGTATCTTTATTTGAAATAGTAGAAAAAAGAGATCAAGATGTAAAGTTAGAAAAAACGATAGATTCTTTAAAAGAAAAATATGGGTTCCAAGTGATTGAAAATGCTTCCTTATTAGAAGGAAAGGAAGTTAAATTTAAAAAAGCAAAACATTGAAGTTTTATTTTCTTGTATATCAATTTTATATGATGAGTTGAAAATATGTTGTGTTATCTCAATCTGATTTATCGAAAAAATTGAAAAAGACCTTTCTATTCATTTAAAAACTTGTTATAATATATAATAGGTGAGAGTATGAAAAAAACGAAGATTATTGCAACAATTGGACCAGCGAGTCAAGAAGAAGAAACCTTAAAAAGTTTAATACTAAATGGTATGAATATTGCACGTATCAATTTAACTCACGCAAGTCATGATTTTTGTAAGGATATTATTACTAAAATCAATCATTTAAATCAAACATTAAATACACATGTTTCTATTATGTTAGATACAAAGGGACCTGACGTGATTGTTGACAAATTTGATGGTGGTAGTGCTTATTTAAATAGTGGCGATAAAATTCGTATTTATATGAATTCAATACTGGGAGATTCTACTAAATTTTCTGTTTCTTATCCCGGACTTATTCATGACGTTAAAATCGATGATATTATTAAAATTAACGATGGTTTAATTGAATTAACCGTACTAGAAAAAGGGTATGATTATTTATTATGCAAAGTCATCACTGGAGGATTTATTGAAGACCATAAAGGAATCAATGTAATTGGAACAAAATTAAATATTCCTTTTTTGAGTAAAGTGGATCAAGAAGACGTTCAATTTGCTTCTGAAATGAATGTGGACTTTTTAGCTCTTACCAATGTATCTAGTGCTGAAGATGTATTACAAATTAATGATATTTTAATTAATTTAGGAAATGATCATATTGCAATTATTCCTAAAATTGAAAATGAACGTGCTGTGGATGCGATTGACGAAATACTGGATATCAGTGATGGTGTTATGATTGCAAGAGGAGATTTAGGCGTTGAGATGCCTTTTGAACGCATCCCCGGTATTCAAAAATCCATCATACATAAATGTCACCATATGGGTAAGGTGAGTATCGTTGCAACGGAAATGATGTCATCTATGGAAAATGCGACAAGACCAACACGTGCAGAAGTATCTGATGTTGCAGCAGCAGTTTCTGATGGAGTAGATGCAGTGATGTTATCCGGTGAAACAACAGTAGGAAAATATCCTGCTAAAACAGTAGCAGTTATGAGCAGAATTATTGAAACTGCAGAAGAAGATGTAAACTACTATGAATTACTGGATCAGGCTATGCGAACTGAAAGGCAAGATACGACAGGTTCTATTGCATATAGTGTAGTAGAGTGTGCAAGTAGATTAAAAGTAAAAGCAATTGTGACACCAACAATGAGTGGATATACTTCAAGAAAGATTAGTCGCTTTCGTCCATCGTGCCCAATTATTGCACTGAGTCCTGATGAAAAAACTGTGAAAAATTTAACAATATACTATGGAATTTATCCAGAACAAATGAAAGTAGTAAAAGCATTTGATGATATGATGGAACATGCCAAAGAAGCAGCAGGTAAGATCACAAATGCGCAATGTGGAGACCGTATTATCATTACAGGTGGTTATCCATTAAAAGAAGTAAAACATACCAATTTTATGAAAATTGAAGATTTATAAGAGAAGGGGTAGATAGTGTGTATCAATTAGGAGAACAATTTAAGTTTGATTATACATTAGCTAAAGCAAATCCAGAAAATGTAATTCAAGGAAAATATTATCGATTTACCATTTTAAGTGAACGTGTAATTCGTATGGAGTATAATAAAGAAGGTTTATTTGAAGACAGACCTTCTACTTTGGTGTGGTATCGTAATATGGAACCTGTCAAATTTACGAAAAAAGAAAATGATCGTATTCTAGAAATTGAAACGAAATATTTTCATTTACGTTATGTAAAAGAAAAACCATTTTATGGTGGAAAACTAAATCCTATGTCTAATTTAAGGGTGCAATTATTAAATTCGGATCGTATTTGGTATTATCAACATCCTGAAATACGAAATTATGGTGCGCCTAATATGTCATTAGACCAACATGATGGAAAATTTAGATTAAAAAAAGGTTTATTTTCTGTAGATGGATTTGCTTCTATTGATGATTCTGAGCATATGATATTGACCGAAAGTGGTACATTAGAGGAACGAAGTATTCATGGCATAGATATTTATTTATTCATGTATTTGAAAGATTTTGGTTATTGCTTACAAGATTATTATGCTTTAACTGGAAAGCCTGCATTAATTCCACGATATGCACTTGGAAACTGGTGGGGAAAAGATGAATCTTATCAAAGTGATCAAGTTTCTTCACTTATTCAGAAATTTAAAGATAAAGAAATTCCATTATCTGTTATTTTGCTTAACTCATCATGGCATTTACAAGAATATAACGGTAAAAACTATGAAACAGGTTTTACTTGGAATACACATCAATTTACAAAACCAGGATATATGATACAATTATTACATCAAAATGGAATTCGCTTAGGATTAAATATACAACCTTTAAAAGGATTTTTACCATATGAAGAATGTTATGAAAAATTGAAGCAACAAATTCAACCAGATAAAAATGGTATTATTCCTTTTGATGTGTTTGATCCAAAGGTTTTGGATTTATATTTAAAATCATGCATTCATCCATTAGATGATATGGGTGTAGATTTTTATTTTATTGATGAAATACCTAAAGATCCAATGGCTTTATGGTCATTAGATCATTATCATTTTTATGACATGCAAAGAGATTATAAAAGAAGGACTATGGTTTATACAAGAAATGCAATGATTGCTCCACACCGTTATCCAGTTCTTTACTCAGGAAAAACTGTAGTCAGTTGGGATACATTAAAATTAATTCCTTTCTTTAATGGTTGTGCAACTAATATAGGAGTAAGTTATTGGAGTCATGACATTGGTGGCTATTACAATGGTACAGAAGATAATGAATTATATACAAGATATGTACAATTAGGTGTTTTTAGTCCTATTTTAAAATTAGGATCAGAGGCAGGTAAATATTATAAAAGAGAACCATGGAACTGGGGATATAAAACATATAAAATTGTAAAAGATTATATGACTTTGCGCCATCGTTTGATTCCGTATCTATATACAGAAGCATATAAATATCATGAATTTGGAACACCATTAATTACACCAATCTATTACAAGTTTCCAGAAATGTATGATGATATTAATTATCGAAATGGCTATTATTTTGGGAGTGAATTATTTATTTCTCCAATTATTAGTAAAAAAGATTATATTATGAATCGTGTAATTCACAAGTTTTTCTTACCAACTGGTACTTGGTATGATTATATGACGGGCAAAAAATTTCCAGGTGGAAAAAAATATATTTCTTTCTTCAAAGATGAAGATTATCCAGTATTTGCGAAAGCAGGTTCTATTATCGTTTTGGGGGACCATAAAAATATAAATGATACAACTCCTCCAGAAAATATGGAAATTCAAATTTTCCCTGGTAGAAGTAATTCCTATAATTTGTATGAAGATGATGGTATTAGTGATTTGTATCGTAAAAAGTATTATTTAATTACTAATATTGATTATAACTATATGCCAAATAACTATACAGTTATTGTACGTCCTATTGAAGGTAAAACAGGTATTGTTCCAGAATATCGCAATTATAAATTTGTATTCCGTAATACTAAAGCAGCAGATGGTGTAATTGTATATTACAATGATCAAAAAATTGAGTCAAAATCGTATATTGAAAACGCAAATTTCATTGTTGAAGTAGAACATGTTTCTACATTAGGGCAACTTACATTAAATTGTAAAGGAAAAGATATTGAAATTGATGCAGTACGTATTATCAATGATGATATTGAATCTATTATATCTGATTTACCAATTGAAACAAGGATGAAAGAAATGATAGACGCTGTATTATTTAGTGATCAATCAATCAAAAGAAAACGTATTGAAATTCACAAATTAAGTAATAAAGGGTTGGATCGTAAATTTATTAAATTATTTTTAAAATTATTGGAATATATTAATGAAGTTTAGCTTTACAAAAGATATGATATTTTGTATAATATGTTTGAAAGTGTGGTGGCACTATGGAACAACAAGGCTTGCATTTACAAGATTATATCCAACATAGTAATGAATTAGAAGCTCAAAAAAAAGTATTGTTAAATTACTTGAATGCAATTGAACAAACTGTTCAACAATACCGCAATGTGATTGAACAAGCAAACAGTGTAGATACCATGAATATGGGAGAAGTACTGCTACCACAAATGATGAATAGTATTCATGAATTAGAAGCTTGTCATCAACATATGGAAGAAAAAAATCATCAAAAAATATAATAGTGATAATGACGATGAAAAAGAGTAGTAGTTTTGGAAAACCATAAGAGACAAAGTGGTTGGTGAAAACTTTGGGTGGAACAAAACGAACTCGCTTTGGAGTCCCTAAATGGCGTTTACTCGCGTTAAGAGAATGAGAGCATAAGTATTATGAACTAAGGTGGTACCGCGGATTTTCCGTCCTTAAACATAATACTTTTTTGTATAAAGAGGTGAATTATGAAAGATTTAATATTTTATGGAATGGTGTTTGTTATTCTATATTTAAGTTATATACTATTTGTGATTGTAAGGAAAAAGAAATTGGAAAAATTTTCACATAATACTTATATAAAATATTTGGAGAGTGTATATCAATTGGATATGAAAACCATTTCTATACGTCAAATAGCTCATGTGATTGCCATAGCTAATTCATTGATTATTACTGGAACACTATATGCAATTGGAGTTACAGATAATTATGTATTAAAAATAATGCTGGCTTTTGTAGTATTAATTCCACTACAATTAATTGTTTACCATATTATAGGAAAATGCTATCAAATGAAGCACAAGAAAGGAGTTAAATAATATGTATAATTTTAAAGAAAATGATCCTAAGTGGCAAAAGTATTGGGATGAAAATCAAACGTTTAAAACAGATATATGGGATTTTTCGAAACCTAAATTCTATGCGCTAGATATGTTTCCTTATCCATCAGGAGTTGGTCTTCATGCAGGACATCCAGAAGGTTATACAGCAACGGATATTGTTGCTCGTATGAAGAAAATGCAAGGATATAATGTATTACATCCAATGGGTTGGGATGCATTTGGATTACCAGCGGAACAATATGCAATTAGTACAGGAAATCATCCTGGGCAGTTTACATTGGATAATATTGCTACATTTAAAAAGCAATTAAAATCATTAGGTTTTTCCTATGACTGGGATAGAGAAGTATCTACAGCAGATCCTAAATTTTATAAATGGACACAATGGATTTTTAAACAACTTTATTTAGATGGGTATGCAAAATATATTGATATGCCTGTAAACTGGTGCGAAGAACTTGGAACAGTTTTATCCAATGATGAAGTCATTGATGGAAAAAGCGAGCGTGGAGGCTATCCAGTTGTTCGTAAAAATATGAAACAATGGGTAATTGATATTCCTGCATATGCCGAACAATTATTAAATGGCTTGGATACCATTGATTGGCCGCAATCTACTAAAGAAATTCAACGTAATTGGATTGGAAAATCAACTGGGGCACTTGTCACTTTCCAAGTCGCAGATTCTAATCAAAGTTTTCAAGTATTTACAACACGTTGCGATACTTTATTTGGGGCAACTTATTGTGTTCTATCTCCAGAACATGCTATTGTAGATAAGATTACAACGAGTGAACAAAAATCAGAAGTAGAGGCTTATCAAAAAATTTGTGCAACCAAATCCGATTTAGAAAGAACAGAATTGAACAAAGAAAAAACGGGTGTATTTACAGGTGCTTATGCAATCAATCCAGTGAATCAAAAAAAAATTCCAATTTGGATTTCAGATTATGTACTTGCTACTTATGGAACAGGTGCTATTATGGCAGTACCTGCACATGATGAAAGAGATTATGAATTTGCCCAAAAATTTAATATTCCAATTATTCAAGTATTAGAAGAAGAAACAGGTACTCCGCATATAAATGAAACGTATAAAAATAGTATTGTAGCAATTCTTCATGATTCAAAAACAGATCGATATTTAACAATAAATTGGCATGAAAATGGTGGAAGACTTTTTATTGGCGGAACAATCAAAGAAGGAGAAACAGCGTTAGATTGTGCAATTCGTGAAATTACGGAAGAAACAGGTTATACCGATTTTTCTGTAAAAAAAGAAACATTTAAAATTAAGCATCATTATTATGCTTATAATAAAGATCGCTATTTTCAAATTGAAAGTACAGGATTCTTATTTGAATTAAATAGTGATCAGAAACAAAATCAAAATTTAGATTTAGATGAAAAATTTGATGTAGAATGGGTTACATTAGAGCAAGCTGAGCAAGAGGTGAAGGATGCATTGCATTTAAAAACATTGGAATATGTTATGAAACCAGGCGCTATGATAGGAGATGGAATTCATGTCAATTCTGAATTCTTAAATGGTTTCAATAAAGAAGAAGCTATTGATAAAATGATTGCTTGGTTAGAATCACATAATTGTGGTAAAAAACAGATAAATTATCGTTTGCGTGATTGGATTTTTGCTCGTCAACGTTATTGGGGTGAACCTGTTCCAATTGTGCATATGGAAGATGGGACTTTACGCGTATTAGACGATGATGAACTTCCTTTAGTATTACCAAAGATGGATGATTATAAAGGAAAAAATGGAAAAGCTCCTCTTGAGAATGCAGTGGAATGGAAAAATGTAATCATTGATGGTGTAAAAGGAGTTCGTGAGACATCTACAATGCCTGGAAGTGCTGGCTCTAGTTGGTATTTTTTAAGATATATTGATCCTGATAATCAAGATATGATTGCAGATCCTAAATTATTAGAGCATTGGTTGCCAGTCGATTTATATGTAGGTGGTCCAGAACATGCAGTAGGACATTTATTATATTCAAGATTTTGGAATGAATATTTGTATGATAAAGGTATTGTTCCAGTAAAAGAACCTTTTCAAAAATTAGTACATCAAGGAATGATATTAGGTGAAAATGGTATCAAAATGGGAAAACGATATCCAGAATTTGTAGTCAATCCATCTGATGTAGTTGCAAGTCATGGTGCAGATACATTACGTTTGTATGAAATGTTTATGGGACCATTACAAGCAGATAAGCCTTGGAGTCAAACAGGATTAGAGGGAGCTAAAAAATTTTTAGAGCGCGTTTATCGTATTTTTGAAGAGGGAAAAGTAGTAGAACATGATACTTCTGCCCTTGAAAAGATATACCATCAGACCATCAAAAAGGTTACGCAAGATTATGAAACGTTAAACTTTAATACAGCGATTAGCCAAATGATGATTTTTATGAATGCAGTATATAAACAAGATGAAATTTCTAGGGAATATGCGGAAGGGTTTGTTCAAGTATTAAATCCAGTTTGTCCACATATAACGGAGGAAATATGGCATACATTTTTAGGATATGATTCATCAATTGCTATATCTAAGTGGCCAACATTTGATGAATCAAAAACACTAGAAGAACAATATGAAATGATTGTACAAGTGAATGGCAAAGTAAGAGGTAAACTACAAGTATCAACCAATACTAGCAAAGATGAAATGGAATCTCTTGCCATAGAAATTCCAAATGTAAAAACGTACATAGAAGGTAAAACAATTTTAAAAATGATTACGGTTCCTAAAAAATTGGTTAATATTGTTGTAAAATAACATAAAAAGTTTATTGAAATTTATATAAAAATATGATAATATGAAACTGTCAATAAAATCATAGAATAGTTTGTA
>CANQAF010000017.1 GCA_947588975.1 uncultured Bacilli bacterium | reverse complement strand
TCATCACCAACTATATATTAATAAGAGCATCACACAATACTTAATGTTCTGTGATATTTTTGTAACCATTAAAAAAAACTAGCTTTTGCTAGGTTACATTCATAAATTGAACTAATTTTTCAATAGAGTTCTTCTTTAACTCATAAGAAGGGTGAACATATAATTTCAGTGTAATATCAATAGAAGAATGTCCTAAAATTTCACTTAAAGTTTTAATATCCATTTGTGATTCAATTGATCTAGTAGCAAATGTATGTCTTAATGTATGAAAATTGGTATATTTGATACCGCTTTTTTCTATCATATGTTGATAATAAAAATTGAGTTGCCTAGGATCATATAATTTCTCACTACTAGATAACAAATAGTGATCATTTTTTGATCTATATTTTTTTAAATTTTCAATTAAAAAACTAGGAATAGGGACTATTCTATTAGAAGTCACACTTTTAGGCGTGCTTTCAATTAAAATTGTTTTGGGATGTATTCCATTTGGATTATTAATTCTTTGAATTGTTCTTTTTACTTGCAAATATTGATGTTCAAAATCAATATCTTCCCATTTTAAACCACATACTTCTCCCTTTCTAAGACCTGTATACAAACACAATAATAAACATATTTTTTTAATATTTAGATTACTTTTAAGTTGATATTCTAATTGTAATTGTTCTTCTTTTGATAAAATATGGATAATCTTTTGTTGTTTCCTTACTTTTAAAGTACTTAAATCAATCGGAATATAGTATTGTTTTTGAATCCCTAAATTAATAGCGCTTTTTAAAACATAAATAATTGTTTTTTGTATTGATGTGGATACATTTTTTTCTTTTAATTGTTCCATAAATTTTTCTAGTTTTTTTCCAATAGATGTATCAATAGATAAATGATTTACATCAACCAAATATTTTTTAATAATATTTTGGTACTTTTGATACGACTGAATTTTAATATCTCCTTTCGTTTCTAACCATTCGGCTAATATTTCTTTTAAACAATATTTTCTTTTTCTGATACTTCTCATACTGCTCCTCCGAAGGTTTATTAAATTGTAAAAATATTTGAAAGTCAATAACAAATTGGTAATATGTGGATATTTGTAGTTATAAATTTATGAATTTATCAAAAAAGGTTAGTAATTGTTGAAATTTGTACTTAATTGTGATACAATTGACATGTGACTATCACAGAACATTAAGTATTCTGTGACTCTAAACTAATCATTCATATGGAGCGAATAATATGTTAAAAAGTATAGATAAAAAAAAATTAAAACAAATCAATCATTTTATTAATCAACAAAAATATAATGAAAATTATCCGTGGAAAATGGGATATCAAAATTTTGGATTATTATTATTTGGATTTTGTGAGTGGATCCACAATCAAAAAAAAGATAGACAAATAGATAAATTATTTTTTTTAGCGAGAGATGGTTATATCATCAAGCAAGCGTATGAAATTTTATATCCAAATGATCAAAACAGTTACTTATATGTTTCTAGAAGAAGTTTATCTTTACCTCCCATGAAAAATGCCAAAAGTATTGATGAACTTCTTCAATTTATTATATTGCCTCCTATGTTTACAATAGATATATTTTTATCTGTATTTAACATAGAACCCATTAGTGTCCAAAAAGAACTTGATATGTGCAAAATTCAAGCAAATGAAATATTTAAAAGAAGTACTTTTAGACAAGATCCAAAAATTCTTAAATTAACCAAAGTACTATATCAGAAAATTATGAAAAAGGCTGAAGAACAAAATCACAATTTTTTATCTTACTTAAAGCAAGAAAATTTTGAAGGAAATATTGGAATTGTAGATATTGGATGGCATAATTCCATTCAATATGCACTATTAAATGTTGTAAATGACGTAAAAATTAACGGATTTTATTTGGGAATTCACAGAAAAGCTAAAAAAATACAATCCCCACATAAGGCTATTGGCTATCTCTACCACTATAAAAATGATTTGGAGCAACAGTATTTAACTTTCTCTTTTGTTTCATTATTAGAAACTATGTTTTTATCTCATGAAGGAACCACAATTGGATATCAAAAAGATCACAATAAATTTTATCCAATATTAGCTCCATACGAATATAATGAAGAACTCGCAAGCTTGCAAATAGTTGATGATTTTCAAAAAGGAGCAATCCAATTTATTAAAGACTACAAAAAAAGCGATTTATATAAAACTGTAGAATTGAATTCCAAAATATGTAGTTATAATCTTTTACACTTTGGAAATTATCCAAATAAAAAGAATTTAAAAATATTTGGAAACATTTCATTTGAAAATTATCAAATACATAACATAATTAATTTTAATCACAATAGCTTCTATTATTTTACTCACCCCAAAACAATGATTCAAGATTTCTATACATCAGGATGGAGAGTTGCTTTCTTAAAAAAATTATTTAAAATTCCACTCCCTTATTCTTACTTCATCAAACTTTTATGTAAGATATTTGAGGAGGAACAAAAATCATGAAAAAACATCTCAAGAAAATTATAGAATTTTTTCTAATACGATTTTGTTCAAAAGATTATCAAAAATTATATAAAATTGTAGAAAAATATGAATATATATCTTTTGATATATTTGATACTTTAATTAAAAGAAACGTAAAAGAACCTACTGATATATTCAATGTGATTGAAAGAAAATATAATGTTTGCAATCAACCGATTAAACATTTTCAGTCCAATCGAATACAAGCAGAAAAAGAAGCTTTAAAAAAATCTATATATGAAGAAGTTACTCTAAAAGAAATATATAATTGCCTAAATAGTTATACACAATCACAAAAAGAACAATTAATGAAATTAGAAATAGAAACTGAATTAGAATTTTGTACTCAAAATAAACCAATTCATAAAGTTTTTGAATATTGTTTCAAACACAATAAAAAAATATTTTTAACATCTGACATGTACTTACCCAAAGAAGTAATTGAACAAATATTGAAAAATGCTAATTATACAAATTATCAAGAATTATATTTATCATCAGAAGATAGAGCTACTAAAAGAAGCGGTCATTTATTCCAAAAATTGTTACAAGAAAATAACATTGAAAACAATAAAATAATTCACATTGGTGATTCTATCATAGGTGATTTTCTAATTCCCAAAAAGCTTAAAATGCATTCAATTTTAATAAAAAGAAATGTTAATCATTTAATGTTTCAATCTAAAAATAAAGATTTTGACTATAATATCTTATCCACATTTATGAATAATCATATAGATGCAGATAATCCCTATCAACATTTTGGATATGAAGTATTAGGACCTATATTATATGGTTTTACTACCTGGATACATCAGAAGGTACAGGACGATCATATTGATAAAATCTATTTTTTAGCTAGAGATGCCAAAATCATTATGGATATTTATAAACAAAGATATAAAGAGGAGATACCAATTTATTATTTAGAAATATCTAGAAGATCAGTTCTTAATGCAACAATAGATAATGCAAAAAGTTTAGATGAAATATTAGACAAATATAAATCTATAATTAAAAAAACATCTAAAGTGAGCGATTTAATCAATATCTTAAACCTGAATATTGATGAATATACCTTAAATAATTTTGTTAACAAATTAATAATGGATTTATCTAATAATGATAAAATACAAATATTTAATGAAATTGAAAAAGACGTCAAGAAGCAATCTTTAAAGCAAAATAAATATCTAAAAATTTATTTAAAACAAAATGATGTTTCAGGAAATATCGCAATTGTAGATATTGGTTGGAATGGCACTATTCAATATCTGTTAAATAATATAGTTAATTCTAAAACTAAATTATATGGTTATTATTTTGGTGTTATGAAGGACAAAAAATATAAAGAGTATAGATTTATTAGAAATGGATATTTATTTGATATAAATAGTCAAAATGAAAATCAAAGTATAATTGCTTTAAATATTGGAATTTTTGAAACAATGTTTTTATCAACTGATGGTACCACTCTATTATATCAAGAAAAAAATGAAAAAATTAAACCAGTTTATGGGAAAATTGAATATACAAAAAAAGATATATCATTTATTGCAGATATTCAAAATATGGCAAAACAATTTGTACGAGATTTAGAGAGTAATCTTGTCAAAAAAAATTTGCAAAATTTATCTAATGAGACATATTTTTATAATTTTAAAAATTTAATGATTTATCCAACAACAAAAATAATTAAGCTTTTTAAAAATATTCATTTTCAAAATTTTAATCGTAGTCAGTTGATTGATAATAAAAATCTCTTTTATTATTTATTACACCCCAAAAAATTTTATGAAGATTTTATGAATAGTTATTGTAAAGTAATGTTTATGAAATCCGTTTTTAAAATAAATTTACCTTATTATTGGTTGTTAAAAAAATTATATATAGCACATTTAAGGAAGTGAAAAACATTATGAATCAAAAAGTAAGTATTATAGTTCCCATTTATAATGTAAGTAAATATTTAGACACTTGTATTGAAAGTATCATTAAACAAACTTATACAAATTTAGAAATTATACTAGTAAATGATGGAAGTACAGATAATTCTGATGATATCTGTAAAAAATGGGAACAAGTAGATAAAAGAATCATTTATATAAATCAAAAAAATAGTGGTGTTTCAGTTGCACGAAACAATGGTCTTACAAGAGCAACCGGAGAATATGTTTCCTTTGTCGATGGTGATGATTATTTAGAACCTAACATGATAGAAAAGTTACATAATTTTATTATTAAAAATAAGGTTAAAGTTGCAATGTGTGGATATTATTTTATTAGCAGCCAAGAAAAAAAGGAAATAAAATATTTTAATAAAGATAGAATATTTGACACAAACTCAAACAAAAAAGAATTATTGGAACAAATAATACAATTTTTAGGAGTACCTTGGGGGAAACTTTATTCCAAAGATTTTCTAATAAACAATAATATACAGTTTAAAGTAGGACTCAAAAGAATGCAAGATACAATTTTTACTTTAGAAGCATTCGAATTATGTGATAAAATTGCCTATTTAAATGAACCACTTTATGATTATAGGTACCTACAAAACTCAGTTTGCAATAAGTATTCTCCAGATTTTAGCAAAACAGCTAAAAATATTCTTAAGTATTTTAAAGAATATTTAGATAAATACAATTTAATGAATGATTATGAATACTTGTACTATACCAAAATGATATTACTAATTATAGAAATGATTAAATTACAATATATCCCTGATGAATGTGATATGCCTTTATTTAAAAAAATTAGACAAATCAAATTAGAAATTAAGTCTTTTCATCCAAATTTTAATTTAGTTTCTAAACAATTTTTAGATAACAAAAGTAAAATAGGATTTTTTCTATTAAAACATCATTTTTATCTATTATTTTATATAATTTATAAACTGAGTTATAAAAATAAGAAGCGCAAATATTATAAAAAGGATGATCAAAATGCTAAAAACTAAAAGTGAAACCTTTTTCTTTATAGGTTACATATTAATGCTTACCAGTCAAATGCTTAGTAATGTAATTTTTATTGAAAATTACACTAGTTACTTAACATATTTAGGATTTATTTTTTTAGTTATATGTGTTATCAAAAAAATACATAAATATACAATTAAAAATATATTGTTATTTTCTCTATTTACAATTATATTCTTAATTGTTTCACTAGTGGCCAATGACAAAAAAATGTTAAAATTAATGGCTATCATTATTGCATTTCAAGGTATCGATTTTGAAACATTTATTAAAAAAGATTTTAAATACAGATTATTGTTAACGGTTACAGTAGTTGGTATGAGTTTACTTGGTCTTACGTACAACAACGATGTCCCACGAATTGGAGAAACTACCATTCGATATTCTTTAGGATTTCAACACCCAAATAATTTTGCTGTATATACTATGGTGCTTGCAATGGAATTTCTTTATTTATGTCGTAATCAGAAAAAAAATGGGCAATATATATTTATTCTGTTAATTTTTGGGTTAAATTATTTTCTTACGGATAGTAGAGCTGCGATGATTATTGAATTTTTAATGATTCTCTATCTTCTTATTTCGAAAGAAAATGTTGATAAAATATTTAATCGCCCAATAATTAAATATGTAATCATTTTCTCATTTCTAATTTCATTAGTTGCCTCTATTTTTTTAGGATTAAATTATTCACATGAAAATCAAAATTTTATTTCTAAAATAAATAGAATCACATCTGAAAGAATTATGCTTGCTAACAGATATATGAAAAAATACCCAATTATTTCAATTTTTGGTAATAATATTCCAGAAGCTAATCGATATATTGATAAATCTAATAACCCTAATTATATTCCATTAGATAATGGATATATTCATTTATTATTGGAATTTGGAATTTTAGTTACAATTATATTTATATATTGTTATTTTATTTCAATAACTAGACTTTATAAAAGTAAAAACTATAGTTTGATTTTGATTTTATTTCTCTTAAACCTTTATTTAGTTATGGAGGCTACTATATACGCAGTATTATATAACCCATTTTTGTTAATTTTTTCGACAGTATTTTATGATGATATCAAAGGTATTGATTCAAAAATATTGGATAAAAAAAATAATAATAGTTTAAAAATTGATAAATCAAAACTGAATAATTTGGTTGTCGAAATTGCAAACAAAGCATTAAATGAGATTGATCAATATGGTTATATATTACCAGGTAATAATGGGCCATATGATTGTGAAGATACTCCAGTAAGAAATTGTGCTCACTGGATTGGAATATACAAGTATTTGTATACAATCAATCGTAATGAAAAATATTATGATGCAGTTGAAACCTTAGCAAATTATATAGTAGATCAAAAGTCTAAAAGTGGTGCTATTGAATGCATGCTAAATGATAAAATGGACCATTTAAATGGTAGCATTGGCCAAGGTTGGGCAATCGAAGGATTGATTGCAGCATATCAATTGACAAAAAATGAAATTTATTATGATAAAGCAGTTGAAATATTTATGTCACAAAAATATGATTTCAATCAACATATGTGGACAAGAATTGAAATAAATGGTGAGAACATTGGATACGATAAAGTCTTTAATCATCAGTTATGGTTTGCAGCTTCAGGATTTTTAATTAATCAAGCAAAAGAAAACAGTAAAATTTTTGAAACAATAAATGATTTTATGGAGAATGCCGATTCTTTATATCATATATATCCAAGTGGCCTATTAAAGCATTATATAACTAAATTCCCAGTTTCTACTATCAAAAAATGCAAAAATATTGTTAAGAAACTATTATCCCCTATTTTACAATTTCACGTAAAATATGATGTTGTTTCTTTTGAAAAAATGTATCACATATTTGACATGTATGGATTTGCTATCATTTATAATTGTAACAATCATTATAAAATTTTTGAATCTGAAAAGTTTAAAAAAGCAACTTGTTACACAATAAATTTAATAAATAATGAATTATTAACTGGTAAACAAACTGAACATTCTAAATCATTTATGCATTATTATAACAATTATGCTTATGCATATAATTCTCCAGCATTTGAATTTCCATATGTTGATTATACATTTAATCATGCGGAAAATAAGGAAATATATCAAATGTTATTAGAAAAACAAATTACTCTCACCTACAACAATACTACTTATAAGTTTGATCAGCATACAAATGACGGAAATACGTTGACAGCAAGATTATATGAACTTACTAGATACTTAGAAATGGATATGGTAGAAAATGAAAAATAATTTAATGAAAAATACTATATTACTGTCCATTGGAGTACTCCTTACAAAAGGACTACTCTTTATTATGATTCCATTCTTTAGTTCATGGCTATCTATTGAAGAATATGGTACATTTGATGTTTTATGTACATATGTTACATTATGTATACCCATTTTATCCCTTGCATCAAGTGATTCATTATTTCGTTTTTCAATAGATGTAGATGATGAAGAAAAGAAAAAATATGTAACAAATGGGCTAATATTATACCTTAGAAATTTAGCATTATTATCAATTGTTATGATAGCAATACGCATTATTTTTAAATGGAATCTTGCAATCCCATTTTTACTACTTGCTATTGGAGAAGTGATCAACGATTATTTTCAAGGATGTCTTAGAGGTCTTAAAAAACTGAATATTTATTCCCTAGGAATGGCGGTTACTACTGTTTTTATAGCTATATTATCTACTATCTTTATAAAAATAGCTAATTTAGGTTTATTAGGTATTATCTATGGATACTCATTAGGTTATATTATAGGAAATTTATTTATTATATTTATTATAAAATTTTGGAAGTACATTTCATTTAAATTATATTCTAAACAAACGATAAAAGAAATGATTACATATTCATTTCCTTTAATATTTAACAACATTTCTTGGTGGGTTGTTAATGTATCCGATAGAAGTATTATCAGATTATTTTTAGGATCAGCTGCAAATGGAATTTACGCAATTGCAAATAAAGTACCCGCTTTATGTACTTCTGTTTTTGGAATGTTCAGTATTTCTTGGCAACAAACCGCTTCAGAAATGATTGATAGTAAGGAAAGAAATAAATATTTTGAACAAGTATATAATAGTTCTATTTCAATATTGATATCTCTATGTATTGGTATTATAAGCTGTAATTTTTTATTGTTTAATTATATTTTTGACCCAAAATATGACTTAGCTAGATTTCATACACCAATTTTAATGTTATCTATATTTTTATTTTCTGTCTCTCAATTTCTTGGAGGAATACAGATTAGTTTTAAACGCCCTAAAGAAAACGGAATTACAACAATCATTGGAGCTATTGTCAATGTAATTGTGAATTTATCTTTAATTCCTTTTATTGGTTTATTTGCTGCATCTATTTCTACATTTGTATCCAATCTAGTTCTTGTTGTACTAAGAAAATATAGATTACATAAAATAGTTCCATTAAAGTTAAATACTAAAAATAAGATTTATGGCCTAATATTTATTTACATGATTTTAATTCAATATATAAGTAATATGCCATTGTTTATGAATATCATTCATTTATTATTTGCTTGTGCATTATTTATGTTCATTAATAAAAATTTTATTACAAAAATATTTAAAAAATTGGGAGTTGTTAAAAAATGAAAATCGCAGTTGCAGGAACAGGATATGTTGGATTGTCACTTGCTACATTACTGTCACAAAATAATGAAGTAGTAGCTTTAGATGTAATAGAAGAAAAAGTGAAAATGATTAACAATAGAATATCCCCTATCAAAGATGAAAAAATAGAAGAATTTTTTAAAAATAAAAATTTAAATTTACGTGCTACACTAGATTATAAAGATGCTTTTTTAAATGCTAAATTTGTTATCATTAGTACACCTACTAATTATGATGATGAATTAGATTATTTTGATACTTCTAGTGTAGAAGATATTATTGAAAAAGTAATTAGTTTAGATATAGATACTACTATGGTAGTTAAATCTACTATTCCGGTTGGATTTATCGAACAAATGAAGAGAAAGTATAAAATTGATAATATTATGTTTTCACCCGAGTTTTTGAGAGAAGGAAAAGCGTTATATGATAACTTGTATCCATCTAGAATTATCGTAGGAGAAAAAAGTGAAAGAGCAATTAAATTTGCGAATCTTTTAAAAGAAGCATGTTTAAAAGATGATGTTGTAATTAAATATATGGATTCTACGGAAGCTGAAGCTGTTAAGCTATTTGCCAATACATATTTAGCTTTGAGAGTTTCTTACTTTAATGAATTAGATACTTATGCAGAATTAAAAGGACTTAATACCAAAGATATTATAGAAGGTGTATGTTTAGATCCAAGAATTGGAGATCATTACAACAATCCATCGTTTGGTTATGGTGGATATTGTTTACCAAAAGATACAAAACAGCTATTAGCAAATTACAAAAATGTACCAAATAATATGATAGAAGCAATTGTAAAATCAAACGATACGAGAAAAGATCATATTACAAACATGATTTTAAAAAGGAATCCTAAAGTTGTTGGTATTTATCGGTTGACAATGAAAACTGATTCAGATAACTTTAGAGCAAGTGCCATACAAGGGATTATTGAAAGATTAAAAAAGCATCATATTACAATATTAATATATGAACCCACATTAAAAGAAAGTACATTTCATGATTGTATTGTTATCAATGATTTGGACAAGTTTAAAAATCAAAGTGATGTAATTGTATCCAATCGCATGGATGATAGTATAAAAGATATATCTGATAAAATATATACACGAGATATTTTTACTAGAGATTAAAAGCTTTTTATGGAAGGAGATTAAAATTATGGTTTTTAGCTCAATGATATTTTTATGGGGTTTTTTCCCTCTGATATTATTTGCATATTTTATATGCCCTAAAAAATTCAAAAATTTTATTTTGTTAATAGGAAGTTTATTTTTTTATGCTTGGGGAGAACCAAAATACATTCTGTTAATGTTGTTTTCAATATTAATCAACTATGTTTTTGGAATATTAATTAATCAGTATAGAAAATTTGATAAAATCTTTTTGATATTTGCAATTATTATAAATTTAGGTTTATTAGGATACTTTAAATATTTTAATTTTGGGATTCATATTATGAATCAATTGTTGCAACTAAATATTAGTATGAAAGATATTGCTCTGCCTATTGGAATATCGTTTTATACATTTCAAATTATGTCTTATATAATTGATTTATATAGAGACGAAATCAAAGTACAAAAAAATATCCTCAATTTAGCTTTGTATATTTCTTTTTTTCCACAGTTGATAGCTGGACCAATTGTAAAATATAAGGATGTAGAAGCCGAAATTAACAATAGAAAAATCGACATTGAATTATTCGGGGGGGGTATAAAACGTTTTATATATGGGGTTGGTAAAAAAGTTATTTTTGCCAATACATTAGCACTAATTGCAGATACTATATTTGCATATAACATTAAAGATTTAAATACTCCTCTAGTATGGTTTGCAGCAATCACATATACTTTACAAATTTA
This sequence comes from uncultured Bacilli bacterium, assembly GCA_947588975.1. GTDB lineage: Bacteria > Bacillota_I > Bacilli_A > RF39 > UBA660 > UBA5026. The sequence goes on along the minus strand of CANQAF010000017.1, from coordinate 10,461 downwards.
TTTTGATTTTTCTGGATATTCCGACATGGCAATTGGGTTGGGAAGAATGTTTGGGTTCCATTTTCCAGAAAATTTTAATCTACCATATATTTCACAATCTATTACCGAATTTTGGCGCAGATGGCATATATCATTGTCAACTTGGTTTAAACAATATTTATATATTCCACTAGGTGGTAATCGTAAAGGGAAAAATAGAACTTATATTAATTTATTTATTGTATTTTTAGCCACAGGATTATGGCATGGTGCAAGTTTACATTTTGTTGCTTGGGGAATATATTATGGAATATTCCTAATTATTGAAAGATGTTTTTTTAAAAAATATTTAGATAAAAATAAATATAAAATTTTAAATAACATTTATGTTATGTTTATAGTCATAATAGGATGGGTATTATTCAGAGCGGATGGATTACGTAATGCATTGTCATTAATCATAACAATGTTTAGTTTTAATTTCAAAACTACATATGTATTAATGCCAACTTTTATCAACTGGAAAACAATTATTATCCTAATATTAGCAATTGCATTTTGTGGACCAATACAGAAAATATTTGGACATTTTAATCATAAAATTAAAAATATATTGCAATTTTTATATAATGATAAATTGGAAATTGCAGTTTTAGGTGCAATTATGTGTATCTCCATATTCGAACTTGTTGCGAGTACATATAATCCATTTATATATTTCAGATTCTAGGAGGAAAAATTATGAAAAAAGGTAATTTAATAATTATTATTATATTTTTATTTATGATATATATTCCAGATATTGCATACTTATTTATTGAAAACAAATTAGATAAAGGAAATTATGAAAATCGAAATTTGTATACTAAACCTGATTTAACTCTTAAAAATATACAAACTTATCCAAAACAATTTGAAAATTATTTCAATGATCATGTACCATTTAAAAATGAGATTAGAAAACTGCGTTCATTTATTTTATATGATGTATTTGATACTACTTCTAGTTTTCGTGTATTTAAAGGAAAAAATAATTGGTTATTTTACAATAGTGTGCAAGCAGAAACACCAATCAATAATAAACCGGTAGATGATATTGCAGATTATAGAAAAATTTCAATGCTTACATTAAAAGAAATGGAATCAATAAAAGATGTTTTGGTAGAGGTAGATAAAAATCTTAATAGTCAAAATATACAATTTTATGTCTTCATATTGCCAAATAAGGAAAATGTTTATGAAAACTATATGCCATATTTAATTAATCGGAATAATACAACCACTAAAAGTAGAACGGAAAAATTAATAGACTACTTAAGTAATAATACTAATTTAAATATCATTTATCCCAAAGATATTCTAATTTCATCACAAAAAGAAATGGACACTTATCTGAAATATGATACACATTGGAATAACTATGGTGCTTATCTTGGCACTACTGAATTATTAAAAATAGTAAATCCAACATTTAAAATGCCAAATGATATTGTTTGGTCAAAAATACCTCATAAAGGTGATTTAGCAAATATGTTAATGCTAAAGGATTATCTAATAGAAGATGATTATGTTGCTTCAAATTTTATGAAAGATATAAATTATCAGTGTCAAACAGGAATACAATTTATGACTTGTTCATCTAATGGAATATATGATGAAACAATTATGATAATAGGAGATTCTTTTAGAAATGCAACAGTCCAATATTTAGCTAAAATATATAAAAATTCAATATTTATTCATGAAGATTATTATAAGGAAGATTTAATAAAGAAATATGGCATAGATATTGTTGTATATGAATCTGTAGAACGTAGATCTAATTCATTAATAGATGCCAGTAAATTAATTAATAATTAAATTTATTTGATTTATATTATATAAAAAATATTGCCGTCAAAATACCTACTATATTAATATTAGTCAGTTATTGTAAAAGATGAAACTAAAGAGCTAGTGATCTACCATAGTTAAACTTATGGTCTAACAAGTATAATTTAAGGTTCAAAAAAAGCCAACTCCAAAAATAGTGGCTTTTTTATGTATTTATATTAATTATGAATACAATTAAATATGTTTTTATATAATAAATATTTTAGTGTATTATTCGCAACCCTTTATGATAATATTTTAAAACTTATTTGGCTCCATGTCCTCTAATAACTGCACCAACAGTTTTAAAAAGAATTTTAATATCTAACCATAAGCTCATATGATCAATATAATATAATTCTAATTTGATTCTATCTTTATATGACTTACAGCTTCTACCATTACAAGCCCACCATCCTGTTAATCCAGGAGTAACACTTAAAAACTTATCTTTATTTTTACCATATTTCTCAATTTCACCTTCTACTAAAGGTCTAGGTCCCACAACACTCATATCCCCTTTTAAAATATTAAGTACTTGTGGAACTTCATCTATAGAAGTTTTTCTTATAATTTTACCTACTTTAGTAATACGAAAATCATGGTCTAACTTATAGTTTTGTTCAAATTCTGCTTTTTGTTCAGGTGTAAATGTTTTAATTAACTCTTCTGCATTTACTACCATAGATCTAAATTTATATAGATATATTGTTTCTCCATTTTTTCCAATTCTTTTATGTTTAAAAAATAATGGACCAAAATCACCTGTACAAATATTTGATATTTTTACTAATAGCATAATTGGCAATGCAAATATTAACCCTACAACACCAACACATATATCGAATAATCGTTTAATTGTCAAATATAATATTTTTCTCACTGGCCATCTTGTCCTTACCTGTTCTAATGATACCTCATACATATATTAACACTCCTCATTTAGTCTTTTCAATAAAATAGAGGGTACCCCCCCCCCGTTTGCATATGCACATATGGGTTTATTAAAAATAATTCGAGTATAATTAATTTAACTGGTACTTCCATTTTATAATAATTTACGATATTTGTCAATTTATACTGTCAAATATACAAATTTTGTCAATGAAATTGTCAAGTCTTATTGTAATAATAGATACAAAAAGCGATTGATTCTATATATGTTAGAATTTCATCGCTTTCAATACTATTTCTTACATAAATAATTCTTTTTTAGCTAATTCTTGATTTAATTCACCAGTTGCTTGAACAGCTTCTACTTGTCCTTCAACAACACCAAATAATGTTTCAAAGAATTTAGTAGCGCTTTGTTTTGCTGTATTATATTGAGTATCATCAATATAATTGCTCATATGTAAAAAATCAAAATATGAAAATGTATTACTTGTGATTAAATTAGCTATTTGTGTACGATATTCAAGTTTATCAAATATTGATGTGTTAAAATGATCTTCAAAGATTTTTTCTCTTTCTGTTAGTAATACAGTTACCATATTTTTTAATTTATCTAATGCATCTTTATGTTGCATTACAATATCTGACATTTGAATAGAAAAATAATTTTCTATTAATAATTCCCAGGCATTTGTTTCATCTTCTAATGTATTATCAATTCTACTTAGAACAGTATCTAACATATCCTGTGTCATTTCTACTTTAAAATTTGCTCTATTAAATGCTTCTGTGATTAAATTTTTTAGATTTTTTAGACCAAATCCATATTTTCCAAAAATAGATGTTACGACATAATTTTTGGAAGCATCCTTCACAGAAACATCAAGTTCCCCAATCAACAATTCTCTATTTGCATAAGTATGACATACTCCATTTAAACCAAAAAATAATCCACATTTATCATAATCTTCTGGTGGGCAAAATTCTAATAACCATTCTTTATAGGAATTTTGATTTGCTACCAATATTCTATCTCCTTTGTCTTCCCAACATCTTCCGTGGTTAGGCCAACACAAAGTTTTATCCTCTGATACCACAAATGCATGGGAATCATCTGGAACATAAGTACTACTAGGCATCGCATAAGCTTCTGTTTTTAGAATGGAAAATTGATCTCTTTCAGCAAGATGATTTTTATTGATGACAATTTCTCCTGGATTCACTTCTTTTTCAAATTCATTATCCATAAAACACCTCCAAAATAAAAATTTTTTATATTTGCTTATAGCAAATACATTTAATAAAAAATAGCTTGATTTTTTTACCCTAGTTGATAATTTCATTTTATAATAATTTCCAATATTTGTCAATTTTTGACATCAAATAAACAAAATTTTTAACATTTATTTACAAATTAAAAAAAGACTATAAAAGTCTATTTTGAAGTTTTATAATATTTTGTTAACTTATGGAACCTACTAAACTTCCCCTTTTGGTATATTTTTTGATTTCTTCTATAAATTCATCTATTTTTACGTAAATAAATTTATCTTCTATATCTTCTTGATAATATTTTAATATATATGCCAGTAATGGATATGGCTCATTGATACGCCCTACAATTTTTATAATTCCATAATGTTTTAATTTTTTAAAATTTTTAAAATCAATATCTTTTGTAATGATACATCTTTTATTGCCTATTGCATACTCAAATACTTCCTGATCTGTTTTACCTTTTAGATGGTCATTTACATGTTCAACATCATATCTATCCTTTTTTAATTGTTTTTTTACATCTCCAGGTATATTTTCGTCTAGTAAATTTTCATCGACTGAATAAAATTTTAGAATATTTTGTTTCTTTTATATAATAAATGAGTGCCATAACAATCTGCACTTCAGTAATTCCTGGATATTGTTTTTTTACTTCAGCAATTATTTTTTCATCACTTTGTTCTGCATTTATATTTAATACACAATGAACAATGGTTTCTGTTGTAATACGTGTACCTTTTATGACTGCTTTTCCTTCCATTATGTTTGAATTTTTTTCTATTGTGTTTGAAAAATTCATTTTTTTACACATTTTCTTAATATAATGAAGTTTTTGTATTATCATTAGTTTTTTAAAGTAGGATTTGGCTTTATCAGATTTTTCAAGTAAGCCACATACTTCACCATAGCAAGTTATAATTTGTATGACCTGATTCATAATTGATACCTCCTAATTATATTATATCTTAAGTAAATATATATACTCTCTAATCCGCTTTAACTGGTTTTATACACTATATATTATATCATACATCAGAATCATCAATTTTTTTGACAAGAATTATAGAATATGTTATTATGTATATAGATGATGAAATATCATAAATTAAAAAGGGAATATCTAGTTTTAGCGAGCTAGGTACTATTCCTAAAGTTTGGTTAGTACCGACTTATACAGTTGGTACTATTTTTATTAACATGAATAAAATCACGATAATTAGGAGTATTATGATCAAACAAAGATGTTTCTCTATCTTTCTCATAATTTCACCTCCCCTCACTTTTAAAAAGTAAAGGAGAATAGTACCTAAATAAACTAAATATTCCTAAATAATTATACTATTAGTGAATGTTTAAAGCAAGATATATATTAGTATTCATTAAAAAAACCATTATTTTTGTTCTAATAATGGTTTTAAAAACTGTCCTGTATAACTAGAAGCTACTTGTGCGACTTCTTCAGGAGTACCAGTCGCAACCACTTTTCCTCCTTGATCTCCACCTTCTGGACCTAAATCAATAATATAATCCGCAGTTTTAATGACATCTAAATTGTGTTCGATAATTAAAACCGTATCTCCATTATCGACAATTCGATTTAAAATGACAAGTAGTTTTTTAATGTCATCACTATGTAATCCAGTTGTTGGCTCATCTAAGATAAACAAACTCTTTCCAGTTGGTTTTTTTTGTAATTCTTTCGCAAGTTTAATTCTACCTGCTTCCCCTCCAGATAAGGTTGGAGAACCTTGCCCTAATTTCATATAAGAAAGACCTACATCCATTAACACTTGTAATTTAGATTTAATTTTTGGGAAATTTTCAAAAAATTCTAATGCTTCTTCGACACGCATTTCTAAAACATCATAAATGCTTTTTCCTTTAAACTTAATTTCCAATGTTTCACGATTATATCTCGTTCCCCCACAAACTTCACAAGGAACATATACATCAGGTAAGAAATGCATCTCGATTTTTTTGACACCATCTCCCCAACAAGCTTCACAACGTCCACCCTTAACATTAAATGAAAATCTTCCTTTGTCATATCCTCTTAATTTGGCTTCTTTGGTTTCTGTGAAGACATCACGAATATCATCAAATACTCCAGTATAAGTAGCTGGATTACTTCTTGGTGTTCTTCCAATTGGTGCTTGTGAAATATCAATCACTTTATCAATATTTTCTAAACCCTTAATACTTTTATAAGCACCTGGTTTTTCTTTGACACGATTTAAGTTATTTGCAACTACCTTATATAAAATTTCATTGACTAATGTTGATTTACCACTTCCAGATACCCCTGTTACACAAGTCATGGTACCCAGTGGAATTTTTACATTGATATTTTTTAAATTATTTTCAGAAGCACCTTTGATTTCCAAAAATTTTTTATTACCCTTTCTTCTTTTTTTCGGTACTTCTATTTTTTCTTTACCAGATAAATACCTACCGGTTAAACTATTGGGATTTTGCATAACTTCTTCAGGTGTACCTGCCGCAACTACTTCTCCACCATGTAAACCAGCACCAGGACCAATATCCACTAAATAATCACACGCTAACATAGTATCGGTATCATGTTCTACTACAATAAGTGTATTTCCTAAATCGCGCATTTCTAACATGGAATTAATTAATCTTTGATTATCTCTTTGGTGCAAACCAATACTTGGTTCATCTAATACATATAAAACACCTGTTAATTGAGAGCCAATTTGCGTTGCTAAACGAATACGCTGTGCTTCTCCACCCGATAACGTTCCTGCACTTCTAGCTAATGTTAAATAAGATAATCCAACATTTTTTAAAAACAACAAACGAGAATTGATTTCTTTGATGATGAGTTTTGAAATTTCTTCTTGTTCTTTGTTTAGTTTTAAATTTTGGAAAAATTCGTATAAATCACCAATAGATAATTGTGTCATTTCATAGATATTTTTACCACCAATTAAAACAGATAAAACACCGTCATTTAAACGAGCTCCATGACAAGTTGGACAAACAGACTCTGTCATATATGTTTCAATCCATTCACGAATCCATGTGCTTTTCGTTTCCATATAACGTCGCTCTAAATTCGTAATAATTCCTTCATAATAGTTTTTTGTTTTTCTAGTATTTCCAGTTTTGGAAACATAATTGAATTCTAATACATCCATTGATCCATATAAGATGATATCTAATTCTTCTCTTTTTAGATCTTTTACCGGTTTATCCATATCAATATGGTAATATTCACATACTGTACTTAATTCAGTATAAGTAATATTATTGGTATCATCGATATTGATCGCTTTAATGGCTCCATCATGGATACTTAAAGTTTTGTCAGGCATAATCAAATCTTCATCTAGTTTATATTTAATTCCAAGACCCTTACAATCTGGACAAGCTCCATATGGAGCATTGAATGAAAACATTCTTGGCTCTAATTCAGGCAAGGAAAAATCACAATCTGGACAAGCATAAGATTCACTCATGACAATTTCATTTTGCCCTACTACATCAATCACAACTTTTCCTTTGGCGAGATTCGCAGCAGTTTCTATGGATTCATATAAACGACTACGAATTTCATCTTTCATAATTAAACGGTCAATAATCACCGCAATATTATGCTTTTTATTTTTTTCTAATGTAATTTCTTCATTCAAATCATATTCTTCAGAATCAATACGAACACGCACATAACCATCTTTTTTTAAATGTTCTAATAGATCTTTATGAGTCCCTTTTTCTCCATGAACAACAGGGCTTAATACTTTGATTTTGGTTCCTGCTTCTAAATTCATAATTTGATTGGTCATTTCTTCAATGCTTTGACTGGTGATAGGTCTATGATGGATTGGACAATATGGAACACCAATTCTCGCATATAATAGTCTAAAATAATCATAGATTTCGGTTACCGTTCCAACCGTACTTCTTGGATTTTTATTCGTTGTTTTTTGATCAATACTGATAGATGGAGATAAACCATCAATACTATCGACATCTGGTTTTTCACTACCTCCTAGGAATTGACGAGCATAGGCACTTAGACTTTCTACATATCTTCTTTGTCCTTCTGCATAAATGGTATCAAACGCCAAACTACTTTTTCCACTTCCAGATACCCCTGTCATGACAATTAATTTATTTTTAGGTAATTCAATTGATATATTTTTTAAGTTATTTTCTCTTGCACCTTTTACAATGATTTTATCCATAATGTTAGTCACCTCAGTCGTTTTTTATTATAACACAAATTTATATTTTTCATCTTTCCTTTTTTTGACATCTTTAGTATATCATATAGTGAACATTTGTTCAATGCTTATTTGAAAAGAAAATGGAATCTTTTTTTGAAATAATACCTACAATAATCAACAATACTAATAAAATTTCTCCCTGATTCCATATTTTATTTACTCTATATCTTTTATCTGAATTCATAACCCACTTCACACTTTAAAAATCAATAAAAAATGGCACCAATAAATGCCATTTAAATGGATTAATATCAATTTTTAGAATTTACTAAATTTTTAATTTCTTCCACTGTTAAACCTGTACATTCTGAAATCACATCTAGTGGTATCTTTTTTTGATACATCGCTTTGGCCACTTCTATTTTTCCTTCTTCTAGACCAATACTTTTACCTTCTTCCATTCCATCATCATATCCAGTTTCTCTCATATCTTCTAATTCTTGCTTATGTGCTTCTTCTAAATCATAATATCCTACAAAGTTTGGATCTGTAGATAATTCTTCTACCGTTCTTATCGCTGCCATATATTCCTCATCTCCTTCATATCTTTCTTTCATCTCTTCTATCGTTTGACTTGCCATAAATTCTACAAACTTTTTTATCTTGTTATTATTATACTGCTTGTCTAATATATTTTCAAGTATGATATGAATCGATTCATAAATTTCTGTTTCTATATGTCCTTCTTTATCTCTTAATTGAAATCGTATGATTCCTTCCTTCGTTTGAAATGGATTGAATTTATCTAGATTCACTAGTATTACTCTTGGATACTCTCTTCTTCCTTTTCTATTACTTTCTGATGATATTGAAAACGCATAACTTGTATTCTTTTCAAATATATAATTACTTCTATATTGATTCATTTCTACGATAATTTGTTGATTATCTTCTATTTTTATAATCAAATCAGCTATCTTTCCTTTTTCTTCTAGTTTCTTTTTTGGTATTTCTCCTCCTTGATAACTTGCTTGTTCTAATAGTTCTTGTTCTACTCCTGTCACTTCCGATAAGAATTCGGATATTATCTTTCTATTTTTTGGATTTCTAAAGATTGCTTTAAACATCGCATCATTGAATAAATTGATTTTTGTTTCAACCATCTAAAAAATCTCCTTTCTTTTTGCATCTTATCAAAGGAGATTTTTCTTGTAAAATGAATATTTCTCTTTATTTTTTATGATAAATTACCTAATTTCTTATTTCTTCTTACAGATGATTTATTTTTACATATTCTTTTTCTCAAATATTTAAAGTTGATAGTTTTTGAAAAAATATTAAAATGTTTCGTATTTATATATCCATTAAAAAACAGAAGTAAAACTTCTGTTCCAATCAATGTTTTTATATTTGTTAGGGTAAGTCAAAGTCATTGGAGGTTAATCATCCCTCAAGCCCCGTTTTAGCTGATTTTAAGAAGTCGAGCACCGCGGCAGATATCCGAATAAGAGGAAGCGGCATCACAAGCCCCACACCACAAGCCACTAAAAGATGTTTCGTTCCAATGACCCCCGACAATAGCTGTATTATTTCCAGATTTTTGATAATAATGGTCTGAAATATATGTGCTACTACTTCCATTTACAGCTATTGGTAACCCAATTAATGGGTTATTTTTATCATACCCTAATTGAGTAATATATCCATTCGCATTTACATTTGTATATCCAATCTCTTTGTAACATCCATCAAATTTATCTGATTCATATTGATTTGGATCATAACATACATATGCTTGATTATTTTGAATATTAATTCCATCTACAAATTGCCATATATTTCCATAAATATCTTCTATTCCCCTATAAATCATGGAATGTTTTCCATCATCATTTAATGTTCCTGATTTCATTCCTAAAGAGTTACATTCTCCACTTGTAATGAGTGCAGTATTATTTACATTTCCTTTTCCTAATTTTGCTTGTGAATTATAGTCGGCATATTCTACTAAATATAATAATTGAATGATGAAATAACGATAATCTAATTGACTGAATTCTGAGCCCAACTTTCTTGCATATTCTCTAAATTGTGTAATATTGGTATTTACCAATGGCTGTACCCCACTTTCACTATGTACTGTACTATCACTGTTATCCATTGACATTGTATATCTTCCTATTGAAAATGCATCACTTCTTGTATATCCTTCTAGATTTTTATTACTAATTAGAATATATTCATA
>CANQAF010000016.1 GCA_947588975.1 uncultured Bacilli bacterium | reverse complement strand
ACAAATAGTATTGAAAAGGCTAGACGTGGTGCATTTGAAGATAATGTTTATGAAGCATTTTCTCAAATACAATATTACTTGGTGGAAAATAATTTAACAAAGATTCCAGAAGAAGGAATAGAAGTAAAAAATATTCCATTTAAAAATAATTCCTTTATATCAGGAGTATTAAAAACTGGTGAAAATGGAAATATTAGAGCGGTCAATGTAAGTGATGGAAGATATTGTGCAATTGGTGAAAAAGATCAATTACAAGTATATGATGGTGCTTGTGATCTAACTACTCCATCTTGTACTCTTCAAGTGAAAGAAACAATCGGAGTTGGGGGATGGTATGGATTTAATCCAACCATACAAATGTCTACTTCAAAAGTTAAATCAGGTTTTTTAACTTATGGCATTGGATTGACAGAACAATATAATAACACGATTAATGGATTAGGCAATATAGGAAAAGCGGAGTATAAAACAACTGGAAATTCTTCTACAACAGTAAAATGTTATGTTCAAAATATTGCTGGAATTAAGGGCCAGAATGAAATAAAAGTACCAATTGATAAAACAGCACCAACAGAAGCAGACTTTACATATAGTGTAATTGGAAAAAATTTAACTATAGTAGCTAGTGGTAAAGATGCTGAAAGTAATATTTCTAGATATCAATATAGTATAGATAATGGAAATAGTTGGACGGATATAAGTAGTAGTAATACATATACTTATGAAAATTTAATTCCAAAAGTATATCAAGTAAAGGTAAGAGTTTATAACGGTACATATGTAGAAAGTAATAAAACAAATAATTTAAAATTGGAAAGTGCTATGAAAGAAGTTTCTACTATTGATTTAGCTGTTCCAACATATACAAAACAACCAGAAGGTTGGACGAAAGATAAAGTTGACGTAACAGTACACTTTACCAGAACAGGAGCTTATTTGATTCGACCTAGTATAGATGTAACATCCAGTATTGATGCGATTACGTGTAGTAATGTATTGAATGGTAAATATACATGTGATGGTGAAAAAACTAAAAATTTACAGAAAAATGTATGGTATCAAGTAACTTCTGATCCTACATTGTCATTTACAGAAAATGGATCTATTATCGCACAAACTGCCGATGGTTATAATTATTTACAGGCTACTTCATATGCAATTTCTAATATAGACCGTGTAAAACCAGTAGTTAAAATAGATGATAGTAAAAGTACTAAAGGAAATAATGATTGGTATAAAGATGGTCAAATTTCAATTGTAGTAGAAAGTAGTGGAGTAAGTGGTGTATCAAAGCAATATTATTGTAAGTCTACAAATTCTACTTGTACACCAAATATAGAAATAGGTAAGAATGATGTTCTTACCATAGAAGAAAATCAGACAGGTATATATGTTTGTGGGAAATTAGTAAGTGCTACAGGAGTGGATGGTGATATTGTCTGTGGAGGTCCATTTAAGGTGGATCGCTCAAAACCAACTGCAACGTTTGCAGTAGGTGGTGTCACTTGTCAAGATAATTATGAAATAAATCCAAGTAAAGCAGGTACTACTTGGACACTAACAGGTACTAGCAATGTAACTAAAACATATGAATGTGAAGACTCTGCTGGTAATGTAGCATCCGTATCACATACGTATAAATATAATAGTTGCAAAACAGGAAGTAATACATGTCAAGGTGGATATAATCAAACATGGAGCGATTGTGCTACGAAAACACAAAAGTGTACTACTGTACAAGATACAAGTGTTTGTCTACAATCAACATGTACCGCAACTACATGTACCAATTACTCATGTACATTATATAAAAGTTGTACTTTATATCCTATAACCGGCTATTGTACGAAGAATGGAGTTCGTACGAGTACGTGTTATTCAGGTACCGCATCAAATCCTAATGCTTGTAATTCTCAATGTCAAAATGCTTGTGTACATAATTCTACTGGTGCCAGCCATACATGTACGGTTGGTGCAGCTAGTACTGGAAGACAGTCTGGTTGCGGAACAGAGACTGTTACTGGTGCTGCATGTGCAAATGCTGCTTCCAAAACATGTATTTCAGAAACATGTACCGCAACTACATGTACACAATATGGAACAAAGCAATCTTGTTCAGATGTATGTCAGGGTGGTTATGTAAATGGAACATATAATTCATGTAAGACAGGTAGTAATACATGTCAAGGTGGATTTGATTTATAAAAACTAATAAAGAAGACTATATAAATAGTCTTCTTTTTCATTTAAATATTTTTAATTTTAGTTGTGTTTTTAAAACTTAATTTTGCAATTTTTTCTAATATATCAAATCCGTATTTTTGAACCAATTGTTTTCCTACTTGATCTACAGCATCACCTGCACCTTTTGGAAGCGTTGTATTTACCATTTTACTTAATTTATCAAACTCTTTTATAAATACATAACGACTAATGATCGAAGCACATGCAACAGATAAACATTTGCTTTCAGCTTTCGTCATAAATGTAATATTACGGTAACTAGGGGTATCCTTTAAATAGTTAAAATAAACATTTGGTTTTGCAAATTCATCTACCACTACATAATCTACATTTGGAAACTGAGTAGTCATTTTCATTAACACTTTATTATGTAAAATAGCCTTAATTTTATTCATATTTATATCACTATTATATTTTTCATTGTATTCATGATTAGATAGTACATAACAAGCATATGGAATTTTTTGAATCATTTTGGGAACAATCTCTAAAATTTTTTCATCTTCTAATTTTTTGGAATCTTTGACTCCTAACTCTTCTAAAAAAGGAATATTTTCTTTATCTACATATGTACCTGTTACAACAATTGGGCCAAAATAATCACCAGTTCCCACTTCATCAGAACCAATAGTGGAAGCATAATAAATTTTTGGATTGACTTGAAGACTTTCTTTTTCTTTTTTCTTTTTTTCTTTACTACTTTTTTCATTTATATTTGCATTCGGATTTAAGTGCTTTTCTGTTTCTTTCCATAAATTTGCATCAATATCTGCACTGACACCTTGAAATACGACTTTTCCTGATTCATAAAGAGTGACTACTGTATCTGCCTCGTCTGCTTGAAAAATTGCGTACGCAGGAGTTTTTGCCCTTTTTTTATCCTCAAAATATTCAATCATTTTCTCTTTGGTATTTTCACTAATTTTAAATGAGATTGTCATGTTATCAACTCCATCTATTAATATTCTACCATAAAACAAGGAATATTTCTTTCTTTTTTCTTTTTTTTGTAATATAATGAGAATAGAGAGGAATGATAAAAATGAATATCATTGATGTTGCAATTGTTCTTATACTTTTATTAGGGGTTATCGTTGGATTTAAGCGAGGCTTTACGAAAGAAGTATTATCATTTCTAGGATTCTTTATTATTGTTGTTTTAGCTTTTTGGCTTAAAAATCCTGTTTCCATTTTCTTATATGAACATTTACCATTTTTTAAATTTGGTGGTATTCTAAAAGGAGTTACTGCACTTAATATTGCCCTTTATGAGTTTATTGCATTATTTGTGATACTTGCAATTTTGACAATTTTATTAAAAGTATTGGTATTTGCTAGTTCTATCTTTGAAAAAATATTAAAATTTACGATTGTGTTAGGTATCCCATCTAAAATATTAGGTGCGATTGTAGGGGCTTTAGAATCTTTTGTTTGGATATTTATACTGCTTTATATTTTTACATTACCTGTATTTCATATTGAAGTATTAACTACTTCTAAGTTGAAAGATAATATATTAAAAAATACGCCTGTTTTATCCAATTTTGCAGATAAAACATTATCTGTCATAGAGGAATTTACAGCATTAAAGGAAAAATATGAAGAAGCTCCAAATGCAAATGAATTTAATAAAGAAACGATAGATTTATTTTTAAAATACAATATTGTTACAGTAGAGTCAGTAGATCAATTAATCAAACAAAACAAATTAGAAATTGATGGAATTGAAGATGTATTAAAGTGTTATCGTACGGAAACAACACCGTTATGTGAAAATCAGAAAGGAGCATAATATATGAATGTAATCATTGGAAATGAAGAAAATTTTTCTTCACTTATTGCAGAAGAATTTACAATAGTAGATTTTTTTGCTACTTGGTGTGGACCATGTAAAATGTTGAGTCCTATATTAGAGGAAATTGCAAATGATCGTAGCGAAATGAAAGTAGTTAAAATTGATGTAGATGAAAACCCTAACTTAGCAAAAACATATGGTGTTATGAGTATTCCTACTATTATTTTATTTCATAACGGACAACCAGTTGCTACCAATGTAGGATATCTTCCCAAAGCACAATTAGAAGAATGGATTTTAGAAAATAAATGATCGAATGGTCATTTATTTTTATAGTAATTATATTTAATATTTGATATAATATAAATTATAGTGAGAAAGAGGTGGATTATGTTTCAAAAAAAAGGTCAGTCAAGAGATAAATCAATTGATTATAATAATTTGAATAAAGTCATCGATATTGCCCAAAAGATATTAAAAATTGTGTATATTTTACTTGTCATTTTAGCAATTTATATTGTGATCATATTATTTAAAGAATTGAATTTAAAATCAACTATTCTTATTCTTTTAAGAACAATTACACCACTTTTTATTGGAATTATTATTGCTTGGCTATTTGATCCATTTGTAAAATGGCTAAAGAAAAAAGGTATTCGTAGAGGTTATGGTACATTAATTACTTATATTTTATTAATTGGTGGTCTTGTTTTGGTAGTTGGTACTATCATTCCTGTGCTTTCTAACCAAATCAATGATTTTGTAAAAACGATTCCTGCTGTTTTTCATACAGTTCAAAGTTGGATTGATCAAATTTTCCATCAATTAAATAATATTGGAAATTTTGATGCCCTTGCGGTAAAAGCAGAGATGTTCAAAAAAATAGAAGAAATTGGGAATAATTTAACCAATTCTTTACCAGAAATGACTGTTAATTTTGTCAGCAGTTTCTTTTCTGGAGCAAGTAGTTTAGTAGTTGGCCTTATTATTGGATTTTATTTATTAATGAGTTTTGATAATGCCAGTGATATGTTAGTTACTTTATTACCACAAAAAATCCAAAATGACACAAGAGATTTATTTAACGATGTAAATACATCATTACGACGTTTTGTACAAGGTGCCATTATTGATTGTTTATTAATATTTATAGTAAGTTCACTAGGGCTTTGGTTAATTGGATTAAAAGCACCTTTATTATTTGGGTTATTTTGTGGAATTACTAATATTATTCCATTCGCAGGCCCATATATTGGTGGGGCACCAGCTGTAATAGTTGGATTTTCTCAAGGACCTATGACAGGTGTTTTGACACTACTTGTAATTGGTGTAATACAATTTATCGAAGGCAATTTCTTACAACCAATTATCATGAGTAAAACAACAAAATTACATCCTGTAACTATTATTTTGGGATTGTTAGTATTTGGTTACTTTTTTGGTATCATTGGAATGGCAATTTCTACACCAGTTATTACAGTATTTAAATCTATTTTCATGTTCTTTGATGAAAAATATGGAATTTTAAATTATAATGATTAAAGTAAGGAGAATTAATATGGAATTTTACAATAAACATCCTAAAATATTTCTAATTGCTGGAAAAGCAAGACATGGAAAAGATACAATAGGTAATTATATTAAAGAACACTATTCTAATCAAAAATGTATTTTTCTTTCTTTTGCGCATTATATAAAAGAATATGCAATGTGTATTAGTGATTGGGATGGTCAGGATGATACGAAACCTCGTGAATTGTTACAAAAATTGGGTACTGAATTAATTCGTGAGCAAATTGATGAAATGTTATTTATCAATAGAATGATAGAGGACATTCGTGTTTATTCTTATTTCTTTGATATCATTATTATTACAGATGCTCGTTTAGAACTTGAGATTACAACAATTCGTAAAACCTGTTCCAATGTAACAGTAATTCATGTCGATAGACCTAGTTTAGTATCTGAACTTACTCAATCTCAACAACAACATCGTACAGAAACTGGATTAGATCATTTCCATGATTATGATTATTGTATTGTAAATGATGATACTTTAGATGCATTGAAACAAAAAGTAGAAAAATTATTAGAAGAGGTAGAGTAATATGAATTTAAAAGATTTATATATCAATTTTTTTATAAGTAAAGGTCATAAGCAAATTCCTTCCGCTCCAGTCGTACCTGAAAATGATCCTACAGTTCTTTTTAATACTGCAGGAATGCAACCTTTAATTCCATACTTAATGGGACAACCTCATCCATATGGGACTCGTTTAGTGGATTATCAGAAATGTATTCGTTTGACCGATTTAGACAATGTGGGAGATAAAACTCATCATACCTTTTTTGAAATGCTTGGGAATTGGAGTTTAGGGGATTATTTCAAAGAAGAGAGTATTACATGGAGTTTTGAATTTTTAACACAAGTTTTGAATATACCATTGGAACGCTTGGCTGTTACGGTATTTGAAGGAGACCAGTATATTCCACGAGATGAAGTAAGTGCAAATGTATGGAAATCACTGGGCATGTCAGAAGATCGAATTGCCTATTTAGGTGCAGAACATAATTTCTGGATTGCAGGTGAGTCTGGTCCATGTGGTGGTGATACCGAGATTTTTTATTGGCGTAGCTCAGATCCAATTCCTAAAAAATTTGATCCAGAAGATGAACGTTGGGTAGAAATTTGGAATAATGTGTTTATGCAATATCACAAAGATAAAAATGGTAATGTAACGGAATTAGCGCAAAAAAATGTGGATACTGGTATGGGATTAGAACGTGTTGTTGCTATCTTAGAAGGTGTCGATGATAATTATCAAACTTCTGTATGGAAAAATGTAATTCATAAAATTGAAGAAATTAGTGGTTTGAATTACTCAGATTATTCAGAAAGTATGCGTATTATTGCAGATCATATTCGTACATCTATATTTATTGCGGCTGATGAAGCAGGTATTCGTCCAAGCAATACTGATCAAGGATATATTTTAAGACGTTTAATCCGTAGAGCAATTCGTCATGCAAAAAAATTAAATATTCCAATTGATAGTAATTGGGAAGAAGAAATTGCGAATATTATTATGGATCAATATGAAAATTATTATCAAGAAATTCGTAAAAATAGAAATGTCGTACTTTCTGTTTTAAAAGAAGAGAAAGGTAAATTTAATCGTACTTTAGAAAAGGGACTTAAAGAATTTGAACGTGAGGTCAAGAAAATAAATTCTAATCAAATTCCAAAAGATATTGCTTTTCGTTTGTATGATACGTATGGATTTCCAATTGAACTTACAGTAGAACTTGCACATGAATTAGGACTTACTGTAGATACCATTGGATTTCAAGAAAAATTTAAAGAACATCAAGAAAAATCTAGAGCAGGTTCAGAACAAAAATTTAAAGGTGGTTTATCAGGTGATGGAGAAATGGAAACAAAATACCATACCGCAACGCATTTATTAAATGCAGCTTTGAAAGTAGTAATTGGTCCAGATGTTCATCAAAAGGGTAGTAATATTACTCCTGAAAGAATGCGTTTTGATTTTTCTTGTGATCATAAATTAACAGAAGAGGAAAAAACCCAAGCAGAAACTTTAGTAAATGAATGGATTCAAGAAGGACTTGAAGTTTCCATACAAGAAATGCCAAAGCAAGAAGCAATTGCGTCTGGAGCAGAATGTATGTTTATTGATAAATATCCAGATATTGTTACGGTTTATAGTATTGGAGATGTGTCTAAAGAATTATGTGGTGGGCCACATGTTAAAAATACGTCTGAGTTAGGACATTTTAAAATTCAAAAAGAAGAAGCAAGTAGTGCAGGGGTTAGACGAATTAAAGCAATTTTAGAATAGGTAGTGAATATATGAAAAAAATGAAACAAACAAAAGTTGATATGAAGAAAAAAGGATCTAAATTTTTAGGAGAATTTAAGACATTTATTTTACGTGGCAACGTTATGGACTTAGCGGTTGGTGTTTTAATTGGAGCAGCTTTTCAAGGACTAGTCAAAAGTTTTACAGATAACATTATTTCTCCTATTTTAGGTAGTTTTAGTGAAGTTGATTTTACAGCTTTTTCTTTAAAAATTGGAAATTTAAATTTGACTTATGGAGCTTTTTTAACTGATGTAATTAATTTTGTGATTATGGCTTTTGTAGTGTTTATTATGATTAAAGTAATCAATGGAATTGAACATATTGGCAAGAAAAAAGAGGAAGAAGCTATAGTTGTACCTGTTAAAAGTGATGAAGTGTTATTATTAGAAGAAATTAGAGATTTACTGAAATCACAAAATAAAAAAAAGACTCATAAAGGTGAATAAATCACCTTTTTTTAGTTTTTTGAAATAATATTAATGATTGCAAAAAAAGATAATCAATGATACAATAAAATTGTATTCATAAGGTGGAGATATTATGGAACAGACAAAAATTTATGATTATGCAGAGTTTAATGATGCAATTGCATTACAAACCATTAAAGATGTTATGGAAATTTTACGTAAACGTGGTTATAATCCAGTGAATCAAATTGTAGGGTATCTTATGAGTGGAGATCCTGGATATATTACTAGCTACGAAAATGCAAGAAGTATACTATTGGAATTTGATCGTAGTAAATTGTTAGAAGTTTTATTGAAAGAAGCCATTCGTTAATGCGAGCTATGGGGTTAGATTTAGGAACTAGAACACTTGGAATTTCTTTAAGTGATGTTACAAAAACAATTGCTAGTTCTTATAAAACGATTCGGTTTAAAGAAAACGAATATGAAGTATTATTTCCGCAATTAAAACAAATAGTTGAAGAGCAAAAAGTAGATTTGATTGTGTTAGGATTTCCTAAAAATATGAATAATACAGTTGGAGATCGTGCTAATATTACTATTATGTTTCAACAAAATTTACAACAATATTTAAATATTCAAGTAATATTACAAGATGAGCGTTTAAGTACAGTAGAGGCCACCAATTATCTATTAGAGGCTGATCTTTCTAGAAAAAAAAGAAAGGCACATGTAGATGCTGTGGCTGCAAATATTATATTGCAAACATATTTGGATAAAATGAAAGGGTGATATTGTGAAAGAAGAAAAAATGACATTTAAAGTAATTAATGATGAGGGAAAAGAAATCGAATGTGAGATTTTGTTTACTTTTGAATCTGATGAAACTGGAAAAAACTATATGGTATATACCGATAATACGTTGGACGAAGAGGGAAATATAAAAGTATATGCTTCTATCTATGAACCAAATCAAGATGAAACGAAACTAGAACCAATTGAAACAGAGAAAGAATGGAAAATTATTGAAACTATTTTAAATCAGTTACAAGAATCTGCAACTGAATCAAAGAATGGAGATGACGAGCAATAATCGCTCGTTTTGGCTATATATGAAGAAATTTACGATATTAGCAGAAGTGATGGTGATTGTTAGTGCCATTTTCATTGTTGTGAGTTGTACAATATATAAAATCAATATTGGAAAAGTTAGCAATCATACAGAATTGGTAGAATTGGATGTAACATCCGGACAAACTTTTTTAACAATTGGTTCACAATTAAAATCTAAAAATTTGATTAAATCAGAATTTTTTTATAAATTATATATTAAGTTATATAAAGTACAGGGACTACAGGCAGGAAAATATTTATTAAGTGAAAATATGGGAGTTCCTAAAATTGTAGAAATATTAAAAGAAGGTTCCACTTATAATCCCGATACCATTACCATCACATTCCGTGAGGGTATGAATATGTGGCAAATGGCTTCTTTAATTGCAGAAAATACAAATCGTACTGAAGAAGAAGTTTTTTCTGTTTTAGAAAACAAAGATTACATAGAAAGTTTAATTCAAAAGTATTGGTTTTTAACAGATGATATTTTAGATAGTTCCATTTATTATCCATTAGAAGGATATTTATTTCCAGATACTTATCAATTTATCAATGCAGATGTATCAATTCAAGATATTTTTGAAACAATGTTAGATCAAATGGAAAAAAAATTAAATACCATAAAATTAGATATAGAGGAAAATCAATATTCAATTCACGAAATTATAACATTAGCTTCTATGATTCAGTCAGAAGGAAATAATGTTTCCGATTTTGAAAAAATGGCAAGTGTTTTTCTAACTAGATTAAGTAAAAACATGCGTTTACAGAGTTGTGCTTCAGCTTATTATGGAGATAAAAAAATCATGGGAAAAGATGCCTTTGAAGATTCTTATTTAAAGAAAAATTCGTATAATACATATGAATTAGATGCTTTTCCAGCAGGGCCTATTTCTAACCCAGGTATCGATGCAATTGTATCTGTTTTACATCCTGCAGATACAAACTATCTATATTTTGCTTCAGATAAAAATAGAAAAGTATATTTTTCTAAAACATTGAGTGAACACGAAAATACAATTCAGAAATTGAGAGAATCAGGTAATTGGTATGGATCATAGAATCGAAAAGATGGAACAGTATGCCAAGGAGTATCATATTCCAATTATGGAATCAGATGGAATTGAGTTTGTTCTTGATTATATAGAAAAACATCATATTAAAAATATATTAGAAATTGGTACTGCCATTGGATATTCTGCTATTCGCATGT
This sequence comes from uncultured Bacilli bacterium, assembly GCA_947588975.1. Classification (GTDB taxonomy): domain Bacteria; phylum Bacillota_I; class Bacilli_A; order RF39; family UBA660; genus UBA5026. The sequence continues at coordinate 11,205 of CANQAF010000016.1, read as the reverse complement.
GTTTGGTTCATGAAAATATTACGGTTACGACAATTGAACGTGATCAAGAGCGTTATGAATTAGCACTACAAAATATAAGTGAATTTGGTTTGGAAAATCGCATTAAAGTTTTATATCAAGATGCATTTAGCGTAGAATTAGAAGAAACATATGATATGATTTTTATTGATGCAGCAAAAAGTCAGTATATTAAGTTTTTTGAAAAATTTGAAAAAAATTTGAAACCAAATGGAGTAATTATTTCAGATAATATTAATTTCCATGGAATGACACATACAAAAGAACCTATTTTAAGTCGCAATGTTAGAGGAATTGTTCGAAAATTAAATATGTATATTGATTTTTTAAAAGAAAATCCAAACTATAACACATTTTTTTATGATATTGGTGATGGTATTAGTGTCAGTATAAAACAAGTAAAGTAAAACTTTACTTTTTTTTTAAAAAGTGTATAATATACATACATTTAGAAAACTGAGGGGAGAAATTATTTATGGAACTGGATACAATTTATTTAGAAATAGAAAAATTAAGATTACAAGGAAAGTTAGAAGAAGCTTTCAATATGTGTACATTAGAAAGATGCGAAGAAAGTGAAAAAATTCGTGTTGTAAAAGAAAAAATATTAAATCAAATCAAAAATAATGAGATGGTACAATATATTCATCAAATCAAAACATGTATTTCTGAAAATAAATTAGAAGAAGCATTAGAAATTTGTAACCAAGATGTCGTTGCTGACAATGTAGATATTATATTACAAAAAGTTAAAATATTAATGTTGATGGGAAAATATGAAGAAGCATTAAATGAATGTACAGAAGAACGTTGTCATTTGAATCACACATTTAATATCTATAAAGCAAAGCTCCAAAACCAATTGAAAAATAGCATTTCACAACCAAAATATTCTATTGTTTCTAATTTTCTTACAAGAATATATGCGAATGATATCAAAGTAGAAGAATTCAGTCAATTACAAGATTATAGTTGGGAACAATTAATTCTTTTAATCGCATATTATGAAAAAAATAATGTTAAGTTAGGGCTTCAACTTATTAAAGAACGATTGCCACAATATGAAAATGATATTCCAAAGAAAAAAGTGTTAAATCAATTAAAAATACGATTAAGTTCTAAGAAACTAAAGATGCATTATATTACAATATATAGTAATATTTTATGTACACAGATTGATGCTGATTTGGCTTTAGAAATTATGCAGAAACAACAAGATCAAGAAACTCCGGTCGTAATGAAAAGTGAACCAGATCCTTGTTTACCTATATCTAAACCAATGACAAAAGAAAAATCAAAAAAATCATCTCATATGATTGCAGTAACTGGTGTTAAAAACAATCGATATACACAATCTTCTACTAGTTATTCTAGTATAAAATTAAGTAATACATCAGTACAAGATGTTCATATCAAAGATGTATTTCAAGAGGAATTTTTAGAAATTGAAAAATATTTATACTGTGCTATGCAACAAACGAAAACACAACGAAAAGCAATTCAAGCATGGGATATATTAGAACAAATCGGTGAAAATAGTATTTATAACAAAAGAGCTTTTCATCAAATGGTAAATTTATTATATCGATTATGTGGAACGATTGAAGTACCATCTCCTATATCTATTTCAATCGATTCTGAAAAAGTAAAAATACTACAACAAAAATATGAATAAAATGTTGATTCGATTAAAAAAGTTTTACAGGATATATTATACATTTGAGAGGAGGTAATATTTATGGATGATATTTTAGATATTATAACAATTTCAAAACAGATCAAACAATTGACAAGACAACGAAGGTATCAAGAAGCTTTAGAGTTATGTACTAACGATATATGTAGTACAAATTTAATCATTTTATCCCAAAAAATATCGATTTTAATGAAACAGGGTAAATATCAAGAAGCTTTAGAGTTATGTAATCAGGATATTTGTGAAACCGATTTACCAATTTTATCCCAAAAAATTACGATTTTAACCCAACTAGAAAAATATGAAGAAGCATTAAAGATATGTGATTTAGAACTTTGTAGAGAACATTTCCCAATTGTTTCACAAAAAGTTACCATACTAATGCAACAAAATAGATATGAAGAAGCATTAAAAATATGTAATTCGGAAAATTATAGTACTTTTTTACCAATTTTATCCCAAAAAATTACTATACTAACGCAACAAAATAGATATGAAGAAGCATTAAATGTATGTAATTTAGAAATTTGTCGTACATGCTTACCAATTGTCTCCCAAAAGATTACGATTTTAACACAGTTAGGTAGATATAAAGAGGCATTAAATGAATGTACAGAAACACGTTGTAAACAAGAATATACATTTAGTATTTATAAAACAAAGCTTCAAGACAAATTGAAAGACAGTATGTTACAACAAAAAAATTCTATGGTTTCTGATTTTCTCACAAGAATATACACGAATGATATTAATGTAGAGGAATTCAGCCAATTACAAGATTATAGTTGGGAACAATTAATTCTTTTAATCGCATATTATGAAAAAAATAATGTCAAGTTAGGTCTTCAACTTATTAAAGAACAATTGCCACAGTATGAAAATGATATTTCAAAGAAAAAAGTACTAAATCAATTAAAAGCACGACTTATTTCTAAAAAATCAAAAATTTATGATATTACGATATATAGTAATATTTTATGTACATATATTAATACAGATTTAGCTTTAGAGCTTATGCAGAAACAACAAGATCAAGAAACTCCGGTCGTAATGAAAAGTGAACCAGATCCTTGTTTACCTATATCTAAACCAATGACAAAAGAAAAATCAAAAAAATCATCTCATATGATTGCAGTAACTGGTGTTAAGAACAATCGATATACACAATCTTCTACTAGTTATTCTAGTGCAAAATTAGATAATACATCAGTACAAGATGTTCATATCAAAGATGTATTTCAAGAGGAATTTTTCGAAATTGAAAAATATTTATACTGTGCTATGCAACAAATGAAAACACAAAGAAAAGCAATTCAAGCATGGGATATATTAGAACAAATCGGTGAAAATAGTATTTATAATAAAAGATCTTTTCATCAAATGGTAAATTTATTATATCGATTATGTGGAACTATCGAAGTACCATCTTCTATATCTATTTCAATCGATTCTGAAAAAGTAAAAACATTACAACAAAAATATAATATATAAAGACAATCTTAATTTGTCTTTTTTGTATTTTCTGTTATAATAAAGAAATAGGTGAGAAGTATGACAAAATTAATGGTAATTCCAACTCATACAAATGTTAATTTGATACTAGATTATGCGGATGCTTTTTTATTAGGATATACAGGCTTGAGTATGAATTTTGTAAATACGGTAAATATAGATGAAATTGAAAAATTGAATGTTATTTTAAAAAAACATAACAAACAACTGTGGATTGCACTCAATAAAAATTTTCATAACAATGAACTTTCTAACGTAAAAGAAATTATGGAAAAATTATCTAAAATGGGGATTTCAGGTATTTTATATTATGATGTAGCAGTTTTACAGATGAAAAGAGAATATCAAATAGATATACCACTTATTTGGGGAGCAGAGCACTTGACTACAAATTATGCAACTATGAATTATTGGCATTCTTTTGGAGCAGATATGGCATATGTATCAGGAGAAATTACAAAAAAAGAAATTTTAGAAATTAAAAAAAATACAACGATGCCACTCATTGTACCTGTATTTGGACATTTACCTATGTTTGTGTCAGAACGTCATGAAGTTAAAAATTATTTAACACATTTTCAAATTTCAGAAAATTCTTCTATATATTATATGGAAAAAGAAGGAAAACGATATCCAGTGATTGATAATGATTATGGTACATTTGTTTATTCACACTTTATCTTAAATGGATATCAAGAATATTTAGAATTTGAAAAATCAAATATCGATTATGTGTTACTGAATGGTCAATTGATAGATGAGGATGTATTTGCGTCTATTGTAAAGATGTTTTATCAAAAAAATGGTAGTGATCAAGCAATTGATGAATTAGTAGCTATGCCTACTGATAAAGGATTTTACTATAAAGAAACTGTATATCAGGTGAAGAATTATGAAAATTAGAAAACCAGAATTATTAGCTCCAGCTGGAGATTTAGAGAGACTCAAATGGGCAATTGCGTATGGAGCGGATGCTGTTTATATTGGGGGACCTTCTTTGGGATTACGTGCCAATGCAAAAAATTTTACATTTGAAGAAATTAAAGAAGGGTGTAGTTTTGCCCATGAAAGAGGCAAACATGTCCATGTGACAGTCAATATTGTCTTACATAATCAGGAAATTGATAAGGTAAAAGATTATTTAATTCGATTAGAACAGTGTGGTGTCGATGCAATTATTGTAAGTGATCCCGCGATTATCAATATAGCGAAACAGTATACGCACTTGGATATTCACTTATCAACACAGCAATCTACTTTAAACTTAGAGGCCTGTCGTTTTTTTGAAGAACAAGGTGTCAAACGTATTGTTCTTGGAAGGGAAGCAAGGAAAGAAGAAATTCAAGAAATCATTCATAACACTAATTTAGAAATAGAATGTTTTATTCATGGGGCAATGTGTGCTTCTATGAGTGGCAGGTGTGTATTGTCTAACTTTTTGACAGCTAGAGATGCGAATCGTGGTGGCTGTAGTCAAATATGTAGATGGGATTTTGATTTATATAATGAACATAATAAGCATTTAGAAGGGGAACAACCATTTACTTTTTGTAGTAAAGATTTATCAATGTTAAAGTATCTTCCAGAAATGATTGATATGGGAATTACATCATTTAAAATTGAAGGAAGAATGCGTTCTATTTATTATATTGCAACAGTAGTTGATGTTTATCGTAAAGCGATTGATGAATATTGTAACCATAAAGAAACATATACGTATAATAAAGAGTATGAAGCAATCTTAAGAAATTGTGCTAATAGAGATTCTGTACCTCAATTTTTTGGTGGCGAAAATAATTCCTCTTGTGGGTATTATAATGGTAGAGAAGAAGTATCGAATCAAGATTTTTTAGGTGTTATTCTTTCTTATGATGAAAAAAAGCATCTTGCAACAGTTGAGCAACGTAATTATTTTAAAGTTGGTGATATTGTTGAAATATTTGGACCTGAATTGCATACAATTACATGTCAAATAAAGAATATTTACGATCAAGATGATTATCCATTAGATGTGGTAAGGCATCCCAAAGAAATTGTGAAAGTTCAGATTGATGAGAAAGTGTACCCAAATAATTTGATTCGAATCAAAAAAGATTGACAAAATAAAAAATCTATAGTATTATTTGGTAGATTTATAAATAGGAGAAATGAGGCGTTTATCTATGTCAAATACAAAAGATATTTATTTAACAGAAGAAGGATTAGATGAATTAAAAAAAGAATTAGATTATCTGAAATTAGAAAAAAGACCTGAAGTAATTAATGCATTAAAAGATGCAAGGGCTTTAGGAGATTTAAGTGAAAATGCAGAATATGATGCAGCTCGTACCGCTCAGGCAGAGGTAGAGGGAAGAATTGCAGAATTAGAAGCCATGATTGAAAAAGCTGTTATTATCAAGGAAGTAGCTACTGATAAAGTGGCTCTTGGAACCACAGTAAAATTAAAATATATAGAAGATGGAGAAATCGAAGAATATTCTATTGTTGGAAGTATGGAAGCTGATCCATTCCAAAATAAAATTTCAAATGAATCTCCAATTGCCAAAGCGATTATGGGATTATCTGTTGGAACACGCGTTACTGTAGAAAGTCCACAGGGAAAATACGATGTCGAAATTGTAGAAATTTCATAAAACACTTTTTTAGTGTTTTTTTGAATTATAGCTTGAAAAAAAACTTAAGTTCAGTTATACTAATGTAAGTTTAGGAGGATACTATGAAAGAAAATAAAAATGTACATGAAATTACAATTAAAATAGAGGGGTCTGAATGGGCGAATGCCAAAGAAGAGGCTTTTAAAGAAGCAAATAAAAAAGCTAAAATTGATGGATTTCGTCCTGGAAAAGCACCAAAAGAGGTATTTATCAAAAAATATGGGGAAGAAAATTTATGGTTAGATGCAGCTGATCGTGTTTTACAAAGTGCTTATACTAAGATGTTAGAAGAAAATAAGGATTTAATAATTGTAGCGCAACCTCAAGCAAGTTTAAAAGCGATTTCAGCTGATTATGTAGAATTCTTATTTGTGTTAACTACAAAACCTGAAGTAAAATTAGGAAAATATAAAAAATTAGGTGTGAAAAAAGAAGAAATAAAAGTAACAAAAGAAGAAATAGAACAAGCGTTAGAAGAAACTCGTAAACGTTATGCTGAAAATGTAGTTAAGGATGGAAAAATCGAAAACGGCGATATTGCGATTATCGATTTTGAAGGATTTAAAGATAATGTGGCTTTTGAAGGTGGAAAAGGTGAAAATTATTCATTAACCATTGGAAGTGGAACATTTATTCCTGGTTTTGAAGAACAGTTAATTGGTATGTCTAAAGGAGAAGAAAAAGATATCCATGTGACTTTCCCTGAAGACTACCATGCCGAAGATTTAAAAGGACAATCAGTTGTATTTAAAGTAAAAGTAAATGATATTAAACAAGTAAAACTTCCTGAATTTGATAAAGATTTCTTTGAAGATTTAGGTATGGAAGGTATTGATTCAAAAGAATCTTTAGAAAAACAATTAAAAGAAAATATTGAGGCACATAAAACTCATCATGCGGAAGATCATTTTATGGATGAAATCTTGGATAAAGCAGTTGCTAATATGGAAGTGGATCTTCCAGATGCTATGATAGAAGAAGAATTGGATCGTATGATTCGTCAATATGAAGAAAATTTAAAAATGCAAGGACTTTCTTTAGAACAATTCTATCAATTTACTAATTCAGATGAAAAAGCATTAAAAGATCAAATGCATGAAGAAGCAGTTAAAAGAGTATCTTCTCGTTTATTGTTAGAAGAAATTGTCAAAGTTGAAAAAATTGAAGTTACAGAAGATGAAACTAAAAAGGAAGCCGAAGATTTAGCTAAAAAATATAATATGGAAAAAGATGAATTCCTAAAATTATTTGGTGGTCTAGATATGGTCAAATATGATTTAGAAATGCGTAAAGCATTAGAAGTCTTAAAGAACAATAATTAATTGTTCTTTTTTTAATATTTTATTCCACACTTTTTAAACTTCTTATGTATAATGAGTGTATATATACAAAAAGAGGGAACTTATGAATATGAGGAAGTTATTATTGCACTTAAATCAAGAAGACAATTTGGCAAAATTATATGGAATGTTGAAAAAACCACTTTTTTGGTTCCTTTTTAGCATAGTAAAAAACTATGAAACTGCAGATGATTTATCAGAAGAGGTATTTTTAAAATTACTGAAATATTATAAAACCTATAATCCATTAAAAAATCCAAAAACATGGATTTATACAATAGCCAAAAATACAGCTTATACTTATCTAAAACAAAATAAAGATATATTGACTGAAGAAACGTTTCAAATAGATTTACATCAATATAATCTTGTTCAAACTGATGATGCGATTATGGTAGAAGAATACTTATCTTATTTAGACGATTTAGAAAGATATATTGTTATTATGCATTTATTTGGTGGTTTAAATCATTTAGAAATTTCTAAAATTTTAAATATGACACATAGTCAAGTACGCTCAAAATATTCTTATGCTCTTAAAAAACTAAGAAAGAAGGTAGATCTATGAACAAAAAAGAAAAATTTATTGTTAAAAATATAAATTTAAAAGTTCCCATGAAATATCAGGTGAATGAAGTAAAACAAAATCATTATAAAATTTATGCAATCCCAATCTGCATCATTTTAATTGCTCTGCTTATATTTCCACTTTATTGGAAGTCATCACAGTATTTACAAAATAATTTAAATATTATATGGAATGATTCTGAAAATAATTATTCATATAATCAATATATACAAAATCGTCTTGATTCTATTTATATGTTAGAAAAACAAGGTTATGACGTTACTGTTCGTCTTCCATTTGGAAATCTTTATATAATACTACAAACTTGCACTGCAGGTATCGATTGTTATACAACGGTAGATTACGCATATAATATATATATTTATAAATGGAAAGATTTTACTTTAATTGTATCTAAAGAACCTTTTTTTAAAGATCCAACATTACAACCTTCAATAATTGAAAATCAAGAAGTATGGTTAGAAGATACTGGTGACCATGTAGTGGCTAAATATGAGTATCAAGATAATTACTATATTATGATTTGTAATCATGATGCAAAAGAAAATTTAGTCAAGTGGTTAAAACGAACATTAGGAGAAAATAAAATATGAAAAAAATAGTTCGTGTATTTGTTTTTATTAGCTTGATTACTTGTATCGGTATTTTATATCTAGCTAATATTTCAAAATCAAATGATGATTTAAAATCTAATGAAAGTGAGAAGAACATAAAAAAAGATCCAATAGGACGTATGATCAAAATTAATGGAATTTTATACTATGAAACAGATGATACTCCTTATAATGGCCCTAGATGTGGAAATTATGATGGTTTGATTTCCTCTACAGTGCTGGAAGGTGAAATTCCTATAGAGAATAATCAATCTAATTTTGGTGTAAATTATGGATTTCAATATACGGGTAATCTTGATACGGTCGAGGTATTTATAGAGAATGAAATTATTGTTTTTTCAAAGATAGGATGAAAAAATTTATTATTTATTAAAATTTCAAGAAAATTATCTTGAAATTTTTGTATGGTTATCTTTGAATAATATCAATATCAATGGATAATTGATTACATATTTGTTCAAAATTGATATTGTATTCATTATTTCATTAATTTATGATATAATGATACTATGTTAAATGGCATGATAATTATGTAAGTCAGAAAGAGTGATAATGTGAAGAACAAAATGATTACGAGCAGAGATATCGATTTTGCACAGTGGTATACAGATGTTGTAACTGCAGCCCGTTTGGCGGCATATTCAAATGTTAAGGGATGTGTGATCTTTGAACCAAATGGTTATGCAATATGGGAACGTATAAAAGAAGAATTAGATAAAATGTTTAAAGAAACGGGGCACCAAAATGTTGCAATGCCACTATTAATTCCTGAAAATTTAATGAAAAAAGAAGGGGAGCTTATTAATGGATTTGCTCCAGAAGTAGCGTGGGTTACAATTGGAGGGCAAAAGACGTTAGAAGAGAGATTGTGTATTCGTCCAACTAGTGAAACTTTATTTAGTGATTACTATAGTAGTGTTGTAAAATCTTACCGTGATTTACCACTGAAATATAATCAATGGTGTAGTGTAATGCGTTGGGAAAAAGAAACAAGACCTTTCTTAAGAAGTCGTGAATTCTTCTGGCAGGAAGGACATACAGTTCATGCTACGAAGGAAGAGGCAGAACAAGAAACAAAAGATATGTTAAATATTTATAAAAAATTCTTTGAAGAATATTTAGCAGTCCCTGTTATTGCAGGATTGAAAACAGAAAAAGAAAAATTTGCAGGTGCTGAATATACATATACGATTGAAGCTTTGATGCATAATGGAGTAGCATTACAATCTGGAACCAGTCACTATTTTGGACAAAAATTTTCTAAGGCATATGATATCAAGTTTTTAAATCAGAATAATGAATTAGAATATTGTTATCAAACTTCATGGGGTGTATCCAATCGTATGATTGGAGCAATTATTATGGTACATGGAGATGATAATGGACTTATTTTGCCTCCTAAAATTGCGCCAACACAGGTTATCATTGTACCAATTGGTAATTGTGATGTTGTTATGGATAAATGTGAAGAAATTTATCAATTATTAAAAAACAATCATATATCTGTCAAGATTGATAAAAGTGAAAAATCTCCAGGATTTAAATTTGCTGAAGCAGAGGTGAATGGAATTCCAGTTCGAATTGAAGTTGGATTACGTGATTTGGAAAATAATTGTTTGACAGTTGTAAGACGTGATACAAGAGAAAAAATGAGTATTTCTTTAAAAGAAAATTTATTATCTTATATAAATCACTTACTGTGTGAAATTCAAACAAATTTATATAAAACTGCTAAAAAGAGAATGGAAGACTTAACGTTTGAAGCACATAACATAAGTGAGGTTGAAAGTATTATGAAGAATCATCCTGGATTTATTAAAGCAGATTGGTGTGGTAGTGAAGAATGTGAACTTAAAATGAAAGAAATCAATGGTACAAAATCTCGCTGTATTTTAGAACATGAACCACTAATAGATGGAAAATGTGTTGTATGTGGTAAAACTGCTAAGCATCTAGTTGTTTGGGGAATTCAATATTAATTATTATACTTGTAATAAAAAATTTTTTATGTTATAATCAATATGTCAATAAAATCATAGAATAGTTTGTGGTGAGCAGAAAATATGGAGTATGCTATATGCAAACGGGGGGGGGGTAACCCCTTTTTTTATTGTATTGAAAAAAGAAATAAAGTATAGTACACTAGTAGTGTATATAAGAATAAAACCAGAATAAAAATGTCAAAATAGAAGTAGGAGAGATCTTGATGAACCAAATGAAGAAAAAAGGATTTACATTGATTGAGTTATTAGCAGTAATCGTTATACTAGCGGTAATTGCATTGATTACAGTACCAATGATAAGAAATGTAATAGAGGATACTAGAAAAGGAGCATTCAAAGATAGTGTAATGAGTGCATTCCATGAAGTAGAATATTATTTGTTAGAGAATAATATGTCAGAGATACAAGAAGGCGGAATTGAAGTAACAAATTTAAAATTAGACAATAATGAATTTGAATATGGAATTATAATTCAGAATGAAGAAGGAGAATTAGAAGCAATTAATGTAAGTGACGGAAAATACTGTGCATCAGGATCAATGACGGCATTAGAGGTACATAAAGGAGAATGTGATGCCGAGGCACCAAAAGTAGAAGTAAGTGTAGAAGGAAAAGTAGCCACCATCAACTTAAGTGATAATATAGGTGTAATAGCATATGCAATAACAAAGAAAGATGAAGAAGTAACTGATTGGATAGAGGTAGAAGAAACAACAGAAGTTACAAAAACATATGAAGCAACAGAAGCAGGAGAATATACAGCATGGGTAAAAGATAAA
>CANQAF010000015.1 GCA_947588975.1 uncultured Bacilli bacterium | reverse complement strand
TTACTAGGTGCAACTGGAACAGGAAAGACATTTACGATTGCGAATGTTATTCAACAAGTAAATAAACCAACTCTCGTTTTAGCCCATAATAAAACACTTGCGGGACAACTATATTCTGAATTAAAAGAATTATTTCCTGAAAATAGAGTGGAATACTTTATATCATATTATGATTACTATCAACCAGAAGCTTATGTAGCAAAAACGGATACTTATATTGAAAAAGATGCCGCCATTAATGATGAAATTGATGAATTAAGACATTCTGCGACTTCAGCACTTCTTACGCATGATGATGTAATTGTAGTCGCATCTGTTTCTTGTATTTATGGAATAGGAGAACTAGAAGATTATCGTGATAAAATGCTTACACTAAATGTCGGTGATAAGATTGAACGTGATGATGTGATGATGAAACTGATCAATATGTTCTATGAGAGAAATAACTTGGAATTAAAAAGAGGTACATTTCGCGTAAGAGGAGATATGCTAGAAGTAATGCCTGTGAGTCAACATGGAAAAGGAATTCGCATTGAATTTTTTGGAGATGAAATTGATAAAATCTATGAATTTGATACACTAACAGGTACGATTACTGCAAATAAAAATTCAATTAGTTTGTTTGCCGCAAGTCACTTTGTCACAAGTGAAGAAAAAATAAAAAAAGCCATTGAAAATATTCGTATTGAATTAAAAGAACGTTTAGAATATTTTAAAGAAAATAATAAATTACTAGAGTATCAAAGATTGATGGAAAGAACAAATTATGATTTAGAAATGCTTTCAGAAACTGGTTCTTGTAGAGGTGTAGAAAATTACTCTAGACATTTGGCATTAAAAGAACCAGGAGCAACTCCTACTACATTGATTGATTTTTTTCCAAAAGATTTTCTTATGATTGTGGATGAATCGCATGTAACACTCCCACAAGTAAGAGGAATGTATAATGGAGATCAAGCAAGAAAACAAGTTTTAGTTGATTATGGATTTAGGTTACCAAGTGCGAAAGATAATCGCCCGCTTAAGTTTCCAGAATTTGAACAAAAGATCAATCAAATCATTTGTGTATCTGCTACACCAGGTGAATATGAGCTTGAAAAAGCTGGAAAAAATGTTGCAGAACAAATTATTCGTCCGACAGGATTACTAGATCCAACAATAGAAGTTCGTTCTACCAAAGGACAAATTGATAATCTATTAGAAGAAATTCATAAACAAATTGAAAAAAATGAAAGAGTCTTAATCACGACCTTAACGATTCGTATGGCGGAAGAATTAACGACTTATTTGAAAAAATTAGACATTAAAGTAGCTTATTTACATAGTGAAATTAAATCATTAGAAAGATTACGAATTATTCGTGATTTACGTTTAGGAAAATATGATGTCTTAGTTGGAATTAACTTATTAAGGGAAGGACTTGACATTCCAGAGGTCAGTTTGATTGCCATTATGGATGCGGATAAACAAGGATTCTTAAGAAGTGATCGTAGCTTAATTCAAACAATAGGACGTGCTGCTCGTAATGCAAATGGTCATGTAATTATGTATGCAGATCATGTGAGTGAAGCAATGAATCAAGCGATTAAGGAAACAGAACGTAGGCGTCATATTCAAATGGAATATAATGAAAAAAATCATATTGTACCTAAAACAATTATCAAGGAAATTAGAGAATTAATTTCAAATAATAAGGAAATAGAAGAAAAAGCTCCTGAAAAATTGAGTAAACAAGAAAAAGTAAATTTAATGAATCGAATTGAAGCAGAAATGAAAGAAGCTGCTAAAAATCTGGAATTTGAACGAGCAACAGAATTACGCGATATTTTATTTGAATTAAAAGGTGATAAATAATAAATGTATGTAAGACACAATATGATATAATAGAATAAGAAGGTGAATTATGAAAACAGTTATTATAGAAGAAAATCATAAAAAACATAGGCAAAGACCATTGCTAGAATGGTTCATTTATATGGTAGGTTATGCCTTGATTTTAATTACTTTATCTGTTATTTTCCCAAAAACTATGCAAATCGATCATAAATTTTTTGGTTTGTGGGCATTATTAGCAGCCATATTGATATCTGTTTTAAATCGTACCATTAAACCAGTCTTAATTTGGTTGACACTGCCATTGACAGCGCTCACTCTAGGTTTCTTTTATCCTTTTGTAAATGTAATTATCTTACAAATTGTAGATGTTTTATTGGGAAGTCACTTTGAAATTCAAGGTATTATGATGTCTTTCTTGATTGCAATTTTGATTTCACTGATGAATATGCTTATGGATGAATTGGTGATTAAGCCAATCTTTGGAAAGGAGTAGTATATGAATCCAATTATGATTGATTTTGGATATTTCCGAATTTATTGGTACTCTTTCTTTATCCTTTTAGCGTTTCTAATTGGCGGATTTTTGATTTTAAAAGAAGCGAAAAAACAAAATATAGATGAAGATTTTATTGTGAATTTATTCTTTTATACTGTTCCTATCTCACTAATTGGGGCAAGAATATATTATGTAATATTTAATTGGGATTATTATTGTGTAAATTTAGTTGACATTTTTAAAGTATGGGAGGGTGGACTTGCCATTCATGGAGGAATTCTCGCAGCTTTTCTATTTATTCTTTATTACGCAAAAAAAAATCACGTTTCTCTTTGGGAAATAACAGATATTTTAGTCATTAGTTTAATTTTAGGACAAGCAATTGGACGTTGGGGGAATTTTTTTAATGGAGAAGCACATGGCATAGAAACTACTTTAACTTATTTACAAAGTTTACATTTACCAGACTTTATCATTAAAGGTATGTATATTGATGGAATTTATTATATTCCAACATTCTTATATGAATCCATTTGGGACCTTATTGGATTTATTATATTATTCTTCTTTCGCAAGCAAAATCGAGTAAAAATTGGGCAAACAACGGGCCTTTATCTAATTTGGTATGGAATTGGAAGATTTATGATAGAAGGTATGCGTACAGATAGTTTAATGTTAGGAAATATACGTATGGCTCAACTCGTATCTGTTGTTACGTTATTGTTAGGAATTGTTTTAGTGGTCCATCAAAGAAAAGCAAAATTATATCAACAAAAGTAATTAAATTAATATAATAAAACAGGTGAAAAATATGAATCAAAAAGTTGTAATTTTAGGTGGCGGAACAGGAATGTCTACGTTACTAAAAGGATTAAAATATTTTCCAGTTGATATTACAGCAATTGTATCTGTATGTGATGATGGAAAAAGTACAGGACGATTAAGAAAAGAGTTTGACATTGTAGCTGTAGGAGATTTACGTAAAGTATTGGTTTCTTTAGCTGAAACAGAACCTCTAGTAGAAGATGTATTAAACTATAGATTTCAAACAACAAGCGATCTAGATGGACATACAGTAGGGAACTTACTTTTAACTGCCATGTCTAATATTACTGGTAATGTGTCAGATGGAATAGAAGCATTAGCAAAATTGCTTAATTTAAAAGGGCGTGTCTTACCACTTACTGAGGAAAAAGTGACGTTAGTTGGGCATATGAAAGATGGAACTACTGTATATGGAGAACATTTTATTACAGAATGCAATAAAGAGATTGAGTCTGTAGAATATTTAGAGGAGCCAATAGCGACAAAAGAAGTGTTAGAATCAATTCAAGAAGCAGATTTGGTCATATTAAGTATGGGTAGTTTATATACAAGTATTATCCCAAATTTAATTTGTAAAGGAATTCCAGAGGCAATTGACCAAAGTAAAGCAAAAATCATGTATATATGTAATATGATGACACAACCAGGAGAAACAGATCATTATACTGTAAATGACCATGTAAAAATTCTAAACGAATATTTAGGAAAGAAAAAAATAAATGTAGTAATTGCGAATGATGGTCCAATTTCTGGTGAAATCAAGGAGAGATATTCGACTTTAGAACAGAAAGACGAAGTAAAATTAGATATAGACCAAATAAAAGATACTAATGTAGAATTAATACATAATGATTATGTAACAGTTGAAAATAATATGATTCGTCATAACGTCAATAAATTAGCGCTCGATATATTTGCTTATTTGTTAAGATAAGGAAGTGATAATATGTCATTTACTAGTATTGTGAAAAATGAAGTCAGTAAATTAGAAACTATGGAATCAGAAAATATTACAGAATTGTCCGCAATTGTTAGAAATATTGGTGTAGTAAATGACAAAATCCAAATTTCTACTGAAAATGCTGCAGTCGCAAGAAGAGTTTACTCTCTTTTTAAAGATAGTTATCATGTACAACCTATGATTACAGTCAGACGCGGTTATAATTTCAATAAAAACTATATTTATATTTTAATGATTCGTCATAAAGTAGAAAGTATTTTGGAAGATTTATCATATCATTTAGATAGTGAAGCAAATATTCCAAAAGAATATATTTATAGTGATGAAAATTTAGTAAGATCATATTTACGAGGACTTTTTTTAAGTGTTGGTAGCATTAATGACCCTAAAAAATCTAGATATCATTTAGAATTTTTGGTAGATCATATAGAGTATGCAAAATTTGTGTCCGAATTACTCAATCTATATGCTTTAAATAGTAAGGTATTAAAAAGAGATAATAAATATATGATCTATATGAAAGAAGCAGAAAAAATAGGAGATTTTTTAAGAATCATGAATGCAAATAATGCTTTATTTTATTATGAAGATATTCGTATTTATCGGGATCATAAAAATATGACAAATCGTTTAAATAATTGTGAACAAGCAAATGTAGATAAAATGATTGAGACAGCCAACGCACAATTAAAAGATATTGAAAAAATAGAAAAATATGCTTCTTTAGATCTTTTAGATGAAAAAACCAAAGAAGCTGCCATTTACCGAAAAAAATATCCTGAAGTATCTTTACAAGAATTGAGTGAAATAATCAGTATTGAAACAGGAAATCCAATCACCAAATCAGGATTGCATCATAGAATGTATAAAATTAAACAGTTAGCTTCTAAAATAAAATAATTATTGACAAGGAAATAAAAAGCAGTATAATAACTCAAAAGGTGATTGAATGATGAAAAAAAATTATGTTACTACAAGAAAAGAAGTATGTGTAGGTAGACTAGTAGAAGATGATTCATTAATCTGTAGAGGAATGCTGTTTGATATCAATCAAGATGGTTTAACACATGATTTAATCTATACAACTCCAACCTGTTATCCAATTAAAGGTGTATATAATAAAATTAACAAGGAAAGTAGTTTTATTATTGATCAATACGTGGAATTGGAAGAATTGTTAAAATTTTTAAAATATAGTGTAGAATTAACACAAACAGATTTAAACCATATATATAGAAAACTTATTGAAAATAGTAGTTGGATAGAAAGCCATATGGGATTATTTGGATGTGAAAAAGAAACAAAAAAAGCATATTTATGCCAGGATGAATTACTTCCAACAAAAATTTATGAAATTTTACGTCGAACAAATTACTTAAAATCAGGAAAGCCATATATTGATGAACCGAACTATAGTTATATTAAAAGAAGAAAGTAACAAAAAAATACATAGATAAAAAATGGATATACATATATATCTATTTTTTTCATGCTTTTCTTTAGACAAGTACATGAATTTATAGTATAATAATGAAAGTGAGGTGGATTATGAAGCAGATATATGAACAAATAAAAGAACAAATTGATAATCACGATCAATTTATCATATTGGCGCATAAATCCATTGATCTAGATGCTTTTGGTTCTGCCTTAGGTATGTATGAGATTTTAAAGTCTTATGGGAAATCTGCAGTTATTGTTATGGAAAATCATCCTAAAAATCGTTCAATTCAAAAAAGTATGCAGCTATTAAGAGAAAAGCAAATAAATATTGAATATACTACTAAAGATAAATTGATATTTCCCAAAGAAAAAGCATTGGTAATTATACTAGATACCAATAAAAAAGAATTATTAGAAGTACCCAATATACTAGAACAATATAGTGATTGTATTTTATTAGATCACCATATTGAAAGTGAAAATACACTTAACAATATTATTTTAAAATACATTGATAACAATGCATCAAGCACTTCTGAAATGATTACAAGATATTTGAAGACATTAAAAATCGAAGTCCCATCAGAAGTCGCAACAATTTTATTAACTGGAATTGTGGTAGATACTAATAACTTTAACATTAAAACAACAAGTAAAACATATGAGGCAGCTGCTTATTTAATGACATTAGGTGCTAGTAATATTGAAAAACAAACATTACTAAAGGAAAACAGGGAAGATTATTTTACACGTCAAGATTTTGTCAAAAAAAGTACTATGGTAAATAAACATATGGCATTATGCGTAATGGACCACAATCATTATCAAAATCATCAGCTTGCTTTAATTGCAGAAGATTTATTACAATTTGATGCAGTAGAAGCGTCATTTACAATAGGATTTGTTGGAAAAAAACTAGTTGGTATTAGCGCAAGATCTGTTGGTGAAATTGATGTTGAAAAATATATGCGCGCTATGGGTGGCGGTGGACATAAAACCGATGCAGCCTGTGTCATTCATACAAGCAATATTCAAAAAGTGAAAAGAAAATTATTAAAATTAATACAAGAATAGGTGATGATATGAAAGTCATTTTATTAAAAGATGTGAAGGGGCAAGGAAAGAAAAATGAAGTGAAAGAGGTAGCAGATGGATACGGAATGAATTTTTTGATTAAAAAAGGACTTGCTGTTCCAGCTACGCAAACTAATATTAATAAATTAAATCGTTCTTTGTCAGAAGCAGCATTAGAAGAATCTTTGCTGATAAAAGATATGAATGATTTAAAACAAAAATTAGAAAAACAGACAATCATTTTTGTTGCACAAACAGGGGCACAAGATAAGATGTTTGGTCAAATTTCTAGTAAACAAATTCAAAAAGAACTTCAAAAGTTAGGATATAAGGTAGATAAAACTGCTATTTTATTAGATCATCCTATTATGAGTTTAGGAACTCACAATGTGGATATTATGTTACATAAACAAGTAATAGCTACAGTAAAAATAAAAGTTGTCAAAGGAAGTTAGGTGAGAATATGGAAAAAGTTGTTCCTCATAATCTAAATGCAGAACAATCTGTACTAGGATCAATGTTTTTGTCTAAATATGCATTGCAAAAGTGTGTGGAAGGTCTTACAAGTGACCAATTTTATTCAGATGCACATGGTAAAATATTTAATGTAATATCTAGTCTAGCGGAAAACGGAAGCCCAATTGATTTGACAACAGTAACTGCTGAATTAGATAGACGTAAAGAATTAAAACAAATTGGTGGTGTAGAATACTTAAGTGAAATTGCTTCTCTAGTTCCGAGTGCTGCCAATGTTGATGAATATATCAAAATTGTAGAAGAAAAAGCGATTTTAAGAAGATTAATTGATTCGGCGATTGAAATTGAAACAGACGGATATCAATCCACAGAAGATATCAGTGATATTCTAGATCGTGCGGAAAAGAAAATTTTAAATGTAGTAAAAACGAAAAAAGGAACTGAATTTAGAACTATTCAAGACGTCCTTTTCAAAACACAAGCTGATTTAGAAAAATTATCTCAAAATCGTGGAGATATTACAGGGATTGCAACAGGCTTCTATGATATTGACAAAATTACATCTGGTTTACACCCAAATGAACTGATTATTATTGCGGCTCGTCCTGCTATGGGAAAAACTGCTTTTGCTTTAAATTTAGCGACAAATATCGCAATGAATAGTAAAAAAACAGTTGCTTTATTTAATATGGAAATGGGTGCAGAACAACTTGCAACTCGTATGTTAGCATCCGTTGGTCAAATAGAATTAAATAAATTAGTAAGTGGTAAATTAGAACATAATGATTGGAAGCGTGTTAATGAGGCAATCAGTCGTTTAGCAGATACTAAATTATATATGGATGATACTCCTGGTATGACCATTGCAGAAATCCGCGCAAAATGTAGACGCCTAGCAAGTTCACAAGATGGGCTTGATATTATTATCATTGACTATTTACAATTAATTAGTGGTGGACCAAAATATGCTGGAAATCGTCAACAGGAAATTGCTGAGATTTCTCGTTCTTTAAAGACATTAGCAATGGAGTTAGAAATTCCAATTATTGCACTTGCACAACTTTCTCGTAGTGTAGATGGTAGGGATGATAAACGTCCAATTTTAAGTGATTTAAGAGAATCTGGTTCTATAGAACAAGATGCCGACATTGTTGCATTTTTATATCGCGATGATTATTATAATAAAGATAGTGCCATTGATGAATTTACTAGTAAAAGTGAATTTATTATTGGTAAACACCGTAATGGTCCTACTACTACTATTAATTTAATATTTAGAAGAAACAAAGCAACTTTTGTTAATTTTACAAATGAAAAAGAAGATTAGGGTGATATTATGAAACGAAATATCATTATAATTGGTATTATTCTATTAAGTATAGTTATTTTTTTACTTGCATTTAACTATAAACAACCTCAAGATCCAGGTACTTATTATAAGGTATATCTAAAAGATGAAGAAATAGGAGTCATTTCTTCAAAAGAGGAGTTAGAAGATTATATCAATAAGCAAAATGAATCATATAAAGAAAAATATCAAGTATCAACTGTAAATGCACCCCAAGGTTTACAAATTAAGCGTATTACAACCTATTCTGATAAGGTTGATAGTGTGAAAGATGTATATAAACAATTAGTAGATAAAGAATCGTTTACAGTTCCTGGTTATCAATTTACATTACGAAAAGATGATCGTGTAATTCAAATATATGTAACGGACAAGAATATTTTTGATGAGGCTATACGTACAACAATGCGTACTTTTGTGGGAACAGAAGATTATACTAGCTATATGGAAAATACACAGTCTGAAATCACAACTACAGGTAAAATTATTGAAGATATTTATGTAGAAGAGTCTATTACTACTAAGAAAACAAATATTCCAGTAACCGAAAAGATATATACAAGTATAGAAGATTTATCACAGTTTTTAGTGTTTGGAGCGGATAGAAAGCAAGAAACTCATATCGTTAAAATTGGAGAAACAATTACAGATATTGTTGCTGAAAATCAAATTAGTGTAGAGGAATTTTTAATTTCTAATACACAATTCACAAGTGAAAAAAATTTATTATTTCCAGGACAAGAAGTAATTATTGAAATGACCAATCCACAAGTTTCTATTGCATATGAAGCTTATGTAGTAGAAGATCAAGAAACTCGTTATCAAACAAATTATGAATATGACGAAACAGAAGAAAAAGGTACAAGTAGAGTGATTCAACAAGGTGAAAATGGCTTAGAACGTGTTAGTCAAAGAATGAAAACAGTAAATGGAACAATTGAATATATTATTCCTATTCAAAAAGAGGAATTAAAACCAATGGTAAATGAAATTGTAATGCAAGGAACAAAAGATCCATATGATGTTGGTAGCACTACGAATTGGTATTGGCCAACATTACCAAGTGGATGGACAGTATCCTCTCGATTCGGATATCGCCCAAATCCATGGACTGGACAACGTGAATATCATACTGGACTTGATTTAGCTGGTACAGGATGTGGTTCTCCAATATATGCTGTTACGAATGGACGTGTAGTAGAATCAGGTTATCGACAAGCAAATGGTAATTATGTATGTATTAATCATAATAATGGTTATTATACTTGTTATAATCATATGTCAAGGATTATAGCACAAAAAGGTGATGTAGTTAGTCGTGGGGAAACAATCGGATTAATCGGTGATACCGGTGCTGCAACTGGATGCCATCTACATTTAGAGGTATGGAAAAATGTATATCCATGGCGTAACGGTTATGCAGGTTTAATCGACCCTAGAATAATGTACCCACAGGTATTTGGCTTATGAGAGTATGTGTATTAGCCAGTGGTAGTAAAGGGAATGCAACTTATGTTGCATCCCCTACAACTTCATTATTAATTGATTTAGGGCCTAGCTGCGCATATGTAGAAAAAAAGCTACAAGAGATTTGTGTAAATCCTAAACAAATCGATGGAATTTTGATTACACATACGCACGTGGATCATGTTGGCGGATTACGTGTATTTATTAAAAAATATAATCCTAAAATATATTTAACTCAAAAAATGTATGAGGAATTGAGTACACTCATGGTAATTTCAAATTATGAATGGATCAACTCAGATTTTGAAATCAATGACATTGCCATCAAAATAATTAAAACATCTCATGATGTAGCAGATTCCAATGGTTATATTTTAGAAAGTGGTAAGAAGTCTGTCGTATACATTACAGATACAGGTTATATTCATTACAAAAATCATAAACATTTACAAAATAGAAGTCTATATATCATGGAAAGCAATCATGATGTAGAAATGTTAATGAATGGTACTTATCCATATCCTGTTAAGCAAAGAATTTTAGGAGATAGAGGCCATTTATCTAATCAAGATTCATCTTACTATTTATCCCATTTTGTTGGAGAGGCAACGGAGGGAATTATTTTAGCTCACTTAAGTGAAGATAATAATACTAGTGAACTTGCATTACAAACTCTCCGCTCAGCTTTAGATAAAGAAGGACAGAAAGTAGAACATATTATAATAGCGACTCAAAAAGAAAGAACGGAGTTAATTGAAGTATGATTAAGATTATATGTGTTGGTAAAATAAAAGAGAAATATTTGTCTGATGCAGTATCTGAATATCAAAAAAGATTAAGCAAATATACAAAAATAGAAATAATAGAAATACCAGATAGCAATGATGAAAATATTGAAAAAAATCTAACAATTGAGAAAGAAAAAATACAAAAGTACCTTCAGGATAAAGATTACATTATTACATTAGAAATTGAAGGGGAAATGCTTAGTTCAATTGAGTTATCAAAGACTATTGATCAAATACAACAACATCATTCTAATATAACATTTATAATTGGTGGATCATATGGATTACATGATGATATTAAACAAATAGCTAATTTGGCATTATCCTTTTCACGTATGACATTCCCTCATCAATTGTTTCGAGTACTTTTATTAGAACAGATATATCGTTCTTATCGTATTTTAAACCATGAATCTTATCATAAGTAATTATATGAAGAATCTATTTAGATTCTTTTTTTGTCGCAAAAAGTGATTCAAAATGCATTAAAAAAATGTATACATATTTTTTTTTAGTACAAAAGAAAATAGAGGTGGAAAAATGAAAAAGTCTTTAATAATTTTAGTATTAATCTTTATATATTCCATGTTCTTTCATGCGCAAACAACTGCTAGTATTATTCCTGAAGAGGCAATTCGTTTCCGAGTAATTCCTAACAGTAACTCCGAGGAAGATCAAGCAATTAAATATCAAGTAAGAGATGTACTACAAAAAGAATTATATACATTATTAAAAGATACAAAGGGAATTGAAGAAGCAAGAGAAAAGTTGACAAATGAGATGGATACGATTCGTATTAATGTGGATAATATTTTAAAAGAATCTAATTATAATCAAGGATATCAATTGTCATTTGGCAGAAATTACTTTCCAGAAAAAACATACAAAGGGATTACATATAATGAAGGATATTATGAATCGCTTGTAGTAACATTAGGTGCAGGAGAAGGAGATAATTGGTGGTGCGTTTTATTTCCCCCATTATGTTTACTGGAAGCAGAAGAAAGCGAAGATGTAGAATATAAATTCTTTATTCAAGAGTTAATTGATAAATATTTATAAAAAAATCATAAAAAATATACCTTCAAAGTAAACTGTTTTAGGGGGTATATTTTTTATGTCACTCATAATGGTTATTATAATTGCAATCAGTTTAAGTATGGATGCTTTTTCCCTATCGTTAGCATATGGAACTTTAAATTTAGATAAAAAAGTAATTCGATTGTTATCCTTAATTGTAGGAACTTATCATTTTTTTATGCCATTAATTGGAATGTGGATCGGAAATAAGATTTTAGAATTTTTGCCTATTCAACCAGATACAGTTGTATTTTTAGTATTATTGGTTATAGGTATTGAAATGATTATAGAATCTTTTAAGGAAACACGTGCGATTCATTTTATGAAGTTTAGCGAATTATTATTTTTTGGGTTAGCAGTCAGTTTGGATAGTTTCTCAGTTGGATTGGGACTACATGCTATATATAGTAAACCGATTATCTGTTCTGTTATATTTTCAATCACTAGCTTTTTGTTTACATATGTGGGACTTTATTTAGGTAAAAAAATAAATAATATGGTTGGGCATATTTCTACTCGTATTGGAGGGATTTTTCTAATTCTTATAGGGATCTTTTATTTAATGTAATACCTATATATTTTAACAAGATAAGCCTACTTGCCTTTTTTTTGAAAAAATATTATACTAAAATAGACTAATGAAGTAGTAACCGTAAATTTTCTATTTCATAAAATAGGGCAGGAGGATTATATGAAACAAATGAAGGTAGAAGGCGGACATAAGTTGAGTGGAACCATTACAATTAGTGGTGCAAAAAACAGTGCAGTTGCATTGATACCAGCCTCTATTTTATCTGATGAACCTGTTAAAATTAGTAATATTCCAAATATATCTGATATAGATGCTATCAATGAAATATTAAATTATTTAGGTGCAAAAGTAACTAGAAGTGAAGACTATATGGAAATTGATGCTTCTCAAATTGAAAATAAAGAAATCCCACAAAATATTTCCACTAAATTAAGAGCATCTTATTATTTTATGTCGGCATTATTAGGTAAATATAAAAAAGTTGAAATGTATTTTCCTGGAGGTTGTTCAATTGGCGCTAGACCAATTGATCAAACATTGAAAGCGTTTGAGCTTCTAGGTGCAAAAGTAGTAGAAGAGGATAATAAATATACCATTACAGCTGAAAAATTAAAGGGAGCTAATATTTATTTAGATATGCCAAGCGTTGGCGCAACAGTAAACGCAATGTTAGTAGCAGTAAAGTCAGAAGGCATTACTACAATTGATAATGCTGCAAAAGAACCAGAAATTGTTAGCGTTGCAACGTTTTTAAATCAAATGGGCGCAAGAATTACCGGAGCAGGTACTAGTACTATAAAAATTACTGGTGTGGAACATTTACATGGATGTTTTACAGAGGTAATTCCAGACCGAATTGAGGCAGGAACATACTTAATTGCAGGGGCTTTAATAGGTGATCAACTTACCATTCAAAATATGATTCCCGCTCATATTGAAGCTTTAACGAATAAATTAAGTGAAATGGGATACCCTTTAACAATAAAGAGAGATTCAATTACTATTTCAGCAATAGATAATAAAAAACCAGTACATATTAAAACATTAGGATATCCAGGATTTGCAACAGATTTGCAACAACCTATTACCGCTCTGTTAACACAGTGTGATGGGAAATCTATCTTAGAAGAAACAATATATGAAAATCGATTCAAAAATATACCTTATTTAAATCAAATGGGAGCAGATATTGTAATTGATGGCCAAAAAATAGTCATTAATGGAAAAACGCCTTTAAAAGGCTCATCTGTTACTGCAACCGATTTAAGGGCAGGTGCATGTATGATATTGGCAGCATTAATTGCCGAAGGGACCACTACAATTACAGCGATTGAGCATGTTTTAAGGGGATATGAGAATATTGTGGAAAAATTAAAATCAGTGGGTGCTAAAATTGACCTAGAAGAAATATAATGAAAGTAGATTAAAATCTGCTTTTTATTTTGGAGGTATTTACATGAAATGGAACAAAATTTTCTTTATATTAGTTATAACTGTATTAGTATTTATCATTTATTTAACTACTTTAGATCGTAAGATATATTATTTAAATATTGGAGACTCTATTACTATGGAGGATAATAATTATGGTCTACTGATAAAGGATTATTTTCAATCTAAAAATAAATTAGAAAAATATGTTTCTGAATTTTCTAATAGTGATTATCGTACTACCGATTTAATTAGAGACATCCAAGATAACCGTAAAGTATTTAGTAATCATACAAATATTTCATTAAAAAATGCATTGATTAAGGCAGATTTAGTGACACTATCAATTGGAACAAATGATATTTATTATAAAATTACAACATCGTCTCCAAGAGAAAGTTATGAATACATGGATCAGGTTTTGGTAGATTTAGAGGAATTGTTTGAATTAATGCGTGAGTATTGTAAGGAAGATATTATGTTCATTAGTTATTACAACTGTTATGATGATCAATATAATGAAATATTTGATTATATGAATCACAAATTAAATGATTTAGCTCTTATCTATGATATAGATGTTATAGATATTACTAATATTATGTCAAACAATACAATGGAAAATAGATTACCAGATAAAAAACAATATCAAAAAATTTATGAACAAATGAAACATCAGATTGACGCGCATGTCTTGAAAAAAATACTTGCTTTTTGAATGAATCATTGATATACTATATAAGAATTAGATTTCTATGACGAAATGTCGTCATGGCGGGAGGAGAAGACATATGAAAAAAGGAATACATCCAGAATACATGGATACAAAAGTAACATGTGCTTGTGGGAATACATTTACTGTAAGATCAAATAAGCCAGAATTACATATTGAAACTTGCGATAAATGCCACCCATTTTATACGGGAGTGCAAGGTGCAGTTGCAAAGACTGGACGTGTTGAAAAATTTAATCGTAAATATGGATTAAATCAAAATAGTGAAAAAGCAGAATAATGCTTTTTTTTCTTTTTATAAAAAGAAAAGCCGTATAATGACATTTTTTAAAAGTTATAGTATAATACTAAAGTAAGGTGATACTATGTTAGAGCAACTAACGGATCAAGAATTTAATGAATATGCAAAAAATCATCCCAATAATACTTTTTTTCAATCATCTTATTGGGGAGATCTGAAAGAATTTACTGGGTGGAAAAAACATTTATTGGGATTAAAGGAAAAAGGCAACATCATTGGTGCTACGTTACTTTTAAGTAAAAAAATTCCGGTTTTGTCCAAAAATATATTTTATGCACCTAGAGGTTTTTTAATA
Organism: uncultured Bacilli bacterium; assembly: GCA_947588975.1. Taxonomy (GTDB): domain Bacteria; phylum Bacillota_I; class Bacilli_A; order RF39; family UBA660; genus UBA5026. The sequence continues at coordinate 6,851 of CANQAF010000015.1, read as the reverse complement.
AATTATCAAGATCAAAATATGGTACTACAATTTACGAAAGCAATAATTCATTATACTAAAAAGAATAAAGGTATTTTTTTCAAAATAAATCCATATGTAGTTTATCAAGAAAGAAATATGGACGGATGTATTGTTAACAATGGAACAAATAACCAAAAATTGGTACAGTATTTGAAACAAATTGGTTATAAGCATAATGGATTTACGATTCATTATGGGAAAGATTTGGAGCCTAGATGGGTATCTGTATTAAATATAAAAAATAAGACAACAGAAGAAGTATTAAATAGTTTTAGAAGTTCACACAAAAGAAAAGTAAAAAAATCATTGTCTGGATGGCTATCATTGGAAGAAATTACATCTAATGATAAAGAAAAATTTGATATTTTTAAACAAATTATGAATCATACAGGAGAAAGACGTGGTTATATTGATCGTACTGAAGATTATTATAAAAAAATGTACGATGCTTTTTCCAAAGATCAAAAAATAAAAATTGTATTAGTCAAGTTAGACTTAAAAAAATATGAAGCGGTTTTAAATACCGATTTAGAAGTATTTAATAAGAAAATATCAAATACTGCTATAAAAGACTCAGAAAAACAAGACCTTATCCAAAAAATAAATAATATAGAACAAAATTTGAAAGAAGTTTTAACGATTCAAGAAACTCAAGGAAATACATTATATATCACTGCTGGTGTGTTTTTACTATTTGGAACGCAAGTAATGTATCTTTTTGGTGGGTCATATGACCAATATATGAAATATTTAGGCGCATATTATATGCAATGGAAAATGATTGAGTACGCAATAGAAAATCATTACGATTACTATAACTTCTATGGAATTACTGGCGAATTTGAAGAAACATCTCCAATGTATGGATTATTCGATTTTAAAAGAGGATTTCATGCGGATGTAGTAGAATTGATTGGAGAATTTACGTATGTAATAAACAAACCATATAATATGATGTATTATGGATTATTTGCAGTCTATAAAAAATTAAAAAAGTGGAGGAATCATAAATGAAAATAGGAATAGGATCCGATCATGGTGGATATCTTGCGAAAGAAGAATTAAAAAAATATTTACAATCAAAGTATGAAGTAATTGACTTTGGAACAAACAGTGAAGAATCAACAGATTATCCAAAATATGCGTTTTTAGTTGGCGAGGCAATTCAAAAGAAAAATATTGAATTAGGTATTTTAATATGTAAAACAGGAATTGGCATGAGTATCGCATGTAATAAAGTAAAAGGGGTAAGATGTGCTAAAGTGGATAATATGGAAGAGGCTTCTCTAACTAGATTACACAACAATAGTAATGTGATAGCTTTAAGCGCTAATAAAAATATAGAACAATTAAAACAATTGGTGGATACTTTTTTAACCACTTCGTTTTCTAATGAAGAAAGGCATCAACGAAGAAATGAAATGGTTGATCGTTATGGTGAATAAATGAATATTAAAACAATTTTATATTTGGTCTCTGTTCCTCTTAGTTTATGGGCATTAGATAGTATCAATATTCAAAATATATTTAAAAAGAACAGAAAATATCAAGCTACACTATTATATTTATTTGTTGGCCTTAGTTTATCATATTTAGCGGTCAATTTCTTCTATGATTTTTTTCTTAATTCAAAATTCATGTAATATATTGTATTTTTAAAAGTTAATATTACCATAATAATTTTATTAAATAAATTACAAAATAGTTTGTGATAAGTAGAAATTATAAATATTTATAAGGGGAAAACCCCTTTTTTTTATTGTCTAAGTAGAAATGTATATGAACGATAAAAAAAGTATTATTTAAATTTTATGGATAACTGTTTAATTACACAATTTAAACTTTTCTTCGACAAAAATACATAATAATTGTAATTATAATATAAGAAATAACGGAATACAATAAGTTAGAAAAGGAGAATCAATTTGAAAAAAATTATAATCACAGCTATTTTGATGATTTTAATACCCTATATCGTAGTTACGTGTTTTATACAAGACGATGAAATTCATTTTCAATTTGGTTCTAACCAGATGGTGAGAGTAAAAAGGGAAGCTACTGGTGAAATTGAAAGAGTTCCATTTGAAGATTATATAACGGGCGTATTAGCAGGAGAGATGCCGGTAAATTTTGAAATAGAGGCTTTGAAAGCACAGGCGGTTGCGGCACGAAGTTATGTACTTAAAAAAATTGAACAAAATGGTACATCAGAATATGATGTAGTGGATACAGTTATGAATCAAGTATATGTAGATGATAATACATTAAAAGAGCGTTGGAAAGATGATTATATTACAAAGATGAATAAATTAAAGACTGCAATTACAGAAACAAAAGGAGAATATATGACTTATGATGGTGCTGTAATTGAAGCTTTCTTCTTTTCAACAAGTAGTGGTAAAACTGAAAATGTAGAAGAAGTGTTTGTTAGCGCTTTGCCATATTTAAGAAGTGTAGATTCAAGTTGGGATGCAGAGGTTTCTCCTGTTTTTGAAGAAACAAATGAATTTAGTTTATTGGATTTTTATAGTAGATTAGGGTTACCTTATCAAGATTCTTTACAGATCAATGTGACCAAAACCACTAGCACAGGTCGTACAAAAGAATTGACCATAAATGGAGAATTTTTTAAAGCGAACGATGTGACATCTAAATTAAAATTACGTTCTACCTATTTTAAGATAGAACAAGTTGGCTCAAATGTTATCATAAATACCAAGGGATATGGACATGGCGTTGGAATGAGTCAATATGGAGCACAAGCAATGGCAAAGAAAGGATATACATACGATCAAATTTTAAAATATTATTATCAAGGGGTTGAAATTTTTAAAATTTAAAAAATAAAGTATAAAAAGATTAATTTTGCCCAAAATGTTATTAGAGGTGAAATTATGACAGAAAGAAGATTAAAGAAGTCAGTTTTATATGGAATATATAGTATAGGAGTTATTGCATTAGTTGGAACAATTTATTTGATCGAAAGTTCGCTTTCAACAGGTAACTTAGAAGATGACAAGTATACTTATGTATCTAAAACAATTTTTAGTGATAGTATTCCAGTAATCGCATCCGATGTAAAAATTATAAGACCATACAGTGATCCAGAAATTAAATTAGTAAAAAGTTACTACGACTATCAAGCAGATGAAGAAAGTCAAAGAAATGCGATTATCTTTCACGAGAATACATATATGCAAAGTAGTGGAGTTGCATATGGAGGGAAAGAAAATTTTGAGGTGAAATCTGTATTGGATGGAACTGTAGTTGATGTCAAAGAAGATCAATTATTAGGAAAAATAGTAGAAGTAAAACATAGTAATGATATTATCACTGTATATCAAAGTTTATCAGAAGTAACAGTTAAGAAAGATGATGTAATTAAACAGGGAGATATGATTGGCAAAAGTGGCACATCTAATATTTCAGCTGAGTTAGGTAATCATTTATATTTTGAACTAATTATAAAGGGTACTACGGTAAATCCAGAGGAATATTTTGACAAATTGATAAAAGAAATATAAGGGATACTCCCTTTTTTTTTAGGCATAAAACAAAATCGACACCGATATAATAAATTAGGGGGAAAATAAATGAGTAAAATAAATGAAAGAGTTTTGAAAGAAACGGAATTTATTTTAAAAACTGGCCATACTATTAGAGAAATCGCAGCACAGTTTCATGTCTCAAAAAGTACTGTACACAAAGATTTGCACGAAAGGTTGGAACAAATCGATAAGGATAGATTTCAACAAGTAACAGAGATTATGAAATACCATACAGATATTAGACACATACGTGGCGGTGAATCCACAAAAAAGAAATATTTAAAGGAAGCTTAATTAGAAAAGAGGTTATAACAATGTTTGCAAAAGATATCGGAATAGATTTGGGAACAGCAAATGTACTTATTTATATTAAAGGTCAAGGAATTGTATTAAATGAACCAAGCGTAGTAGCGATTGATAGTGAAACAAAAAAACCACTTGCGGTGGGGCATAAAGCAAGAAATATGTTAGGTCGTACGCCGGGAAAAGTAAATGCCATTCGTCCGATGAAAGATGGCGTAATAGCAGACTTTGATGCAACAGAAATGATGTTAAATCATTTTATTAAAGAGGTAAATGGAAGGGCTATGTTTTCCCGCCCAAGGATATTAATTTGTTGTCCATCTAATATAACGCAAGTTGAAAAAAATGCGATTAAAGAAGCGGCAGAGAGAACTGGTGCTAGGCGAGTCTTTTTGGAAGAGGAACCTAAAGTTGCTGCTATTGGGGCAGGTATGGATATTTCAAAACCTAGCGGGAATATGGTAATTGATATAGGCGGGGGAACTACAGATATAGCAATTTTATCATTAGGAGATATCGTGACTAGTTCTTCTATTAAAGTTGCAGGAAATACTTTTGACAGTGACATTATTAAATATATTAAAAAAAAGTACAAGCTTTTGGTTGGAGATCGTACTGCCGAAGAAATTAAATTTACAATTGGAAATGTATATCCAAATAGTATTAAAGAAAAAATGGAAGTAAGAGGAAGAGATTTAGTCACAGGTTTACCGCATACTATTACGTTATGTAGTGAAGAAATAGAAGAAGCATTACGAGAAAGTGCATACATAATTGTCCATACTGCAAAAAGTGTGCTTGAGCAAACTCCACCTGAATTGGCAGCTGATATTGTAGATAAAGGTATCGTAGTAACAGGGGGAGGCGCATTAATAAAAGGATTTGATCAATTACTAGAACATGAATTAAAAGTACCTGTTAAAATTGCCGATAGCCCACTTACTTGTGTAGCAGAGGGGACAGGCATTCTTTTGAATAATTTGAATTTAATCGATAAATAAGATTCATAAAAAAGCATTATTTGAAAATAGACAGGTAATTAATTTAATGATATAATAAGCATGGTGGTATTATGAATCCAGATGTAATAACAAGAATAATTTTAATGATACTAATTCCTTTTCTTTTGGTAGTTATAATCATTCCTTATATTCGAAAAATAGCAGTATCTATTCAAGCTGTTGATAATCATATTGGTGGGAGACATATCCATAAAAAACCAATTCCTAAATTAGGTGGATTAGCTATTTTCTTAGGTTTCTTACTTGGATATATGCTTTTTGGAACACATAGTGTACTTATGAATGCTGTTTTAATTGGAAGTTTTCTTATTTTAATTATTGGTGTTATCGATGATATTACGGAATTAAGTGCTAAGACACAGTTTATTGCACAACTTGCTGCTGCTTGTGTTGTTGTATTTTACGGAAATATCTTAATTCGTGATGTCAGTGCTTTTGGTTTATATATTGAATTTAGTTGGTTGTCATACCCATTAACCATTTTATTTATTTTAGGTTGTATTAACTGTATTAATTTAATTGATGGATTAGATGGGTTATCTGGTGGTATTAGCGCAATTTATTATTTAACGGTTGGTATTATTGCTACTATGCAAGGGAAATTAGGATTAGATTTTGTTCTTTCATTTGTAATGCTAGGATCAACGTTAGGTTTTTTAGTATATAACTTTAACCCTGCTTCTATATTTGCAGGTAATTCAGGATCTTATTTTATGGGATTTATTATTGCAATTATCGCATTATTAGGTTTTAAAAATGTTACTTTAACTTCCTTGATTATTCCTTTAATTATACTTGCGATTCCTATTTTGGATACACTATTCGCAATTATTAGGCGAACTTTAAAAGGTGAAAGCCCTTTTCAAGCTGACCGTTTTCATATCCATCATCAATTGTTAAATCGTAATTTATCTCAAAGAACGACTGTTATTATTATCTATATTATGGATTTACTATTTGCGTTTGCTTCCATTGTATATGTATTACAGGATCGTTATTTAGGATATATTACTTATGGGATTTTATTAATCATTGTTTTAATTTTTGTTGCAAAAACAAATGTTGTATTTGATACAAAGGAAGTAAAGAAAAGATTAAAGTTCAAATTACCAAAGAAACATGCCAAATAAAAGATACAAAAGTATCTTTTTTCTTTTTATTCACATAATAAATTTAGGTGATAATATGGGAAATATGACTGAAACATTTTTAATGATACCAAGAAGTTTATTTTCTTTAATTATTTTATTTTTAATTACAAAAATTATTGGGAAAAAACAAGTATCCGAGCTTTCTTTGTTTGATTATGTAATTGGAATTTCCATTGGTAATTTTGCCGCTGAAATGACAATTAATATGGATGTTCCATACATTTATGGAATTATCGCAGTTTTGGTATTTGGATTTTCGGCATATACTGTATCCAAAGTAACCATGAAAAGTATGATTTTAAGAAGATGGATTATTGGAAAGCCAACTATGATCATTCAAAATGGTAAAATTTTAGAAAAAAGTTTAAAAAAGGTTATGATTGATGTCAATGATTTATTGGAACAATGCCGTTCTGCGGGGTACTTTGATTTAAATGAAATTGACTATGCTATTATGGAAGCAAATGGTAAAATGAGTTTTTTACCAAATAGTGAATATAAACCTCTTACACCAAAAGATATGAAAATAAAAACAAATAAAGCAAGTTTATGTGCAAATGTAATTATTGATGGTAAAATCATGTATCAAAATTTAGAAAATGCGAATAAAACAGAAGAATGGCTAAAAAAAGAATTGAAAGTAAAAGGATATTCTGACATGTCAGACATTTTACTTGCTACTTTAGATAATCAAGAAAAATTAACAATTTATGAACGTAACTGTAATTTAAAGATAGATAATGTTTTAGAATAATTTATTCTTATCATATTTTCGCTATAATAGGAGTAATAAGGATGTATTAGTA
>CANQAF010000014.1 GCA_947588975.1 uncultured Bacilli bacterium | reverse complement strand
ATGGGGTTGTGATAACTGCTATAATTCCTAATATTACGATTACTGCAAGTAACTCAATCAATGTAAATCCTTTTTTCTTCATATACATCTCTCCTACTTCTATTTTGACATTTTTATTCTTGTTTTATTCTTATATACACCACTAGTGTACTATATTTTATTTCTTTTTTCAATACAATAAAAAAAGGGATTACCCCCCCCCCGTTTGCAAAAAGCATACTTCATATTTTCTGCTCATTACAAACTATTCTATGATTTATTTAACAATTCAATTATAACAAAAAAGAATCTTGATTTCAAGACGCTTTTATATTTAACTGCAAAAAGCATTATTATGCTCCAATTTTGTTTCCCTCTAATTTTAATTTATCAGCAATGGTTACAATAAATTCAGAATTTGTTGGCTTTGCTTTATCAATATCAACACTATGTCCAAAAATTTCCTCCATTAAATCCCAATTCCCACGATTCCAACTAACTTCAATCGCATGACGAATTGCCCTTTCTACACGAGAAACTGTAGTATCAAATTTTACTGCAAGTTCTGGATATAACTCTTTGGTAATTCCACCAATTGTTTCTGGTCTTTCATAGATAATTCCAATTCCTTCACGAATATATTGATATCCTTTAATATGAGATGGGATCCCTAATTCATGTAAAATTTTGGTAATAGAGATTTGTAAATTATTGTGATAAAAATCAATACTTTTATTTTGCCCAGGCTCTTTTGCAGCTTCCAAAATACGTTTTTGTAAATCTGCTAAGTCAAATGGTTTTAAAATAAAATAGCTAACTCCATATTCGGAAACTTGTCTAATCACATCACTTGCATTATAACTAGTTGCAACAATTACCTTTTTGTTAATGTTACGTGCTTTCATTTCCTCTAATACATACAACCCATCTTTTTTTGGCATGATTAAATCTAAAACAATAACATCATAATGATCTTGTTGTTCCTCAATCATTTCAATTCCTTCTTGTCCATCATACGCCACTAAATCAATACTAATTTGTTCACTACTACTAAAATACTCCTTGACCATATCCACCAAATTGATGTTATCGTCTATCATAAGTACTCTCGTATGTTTCATTTCTGTCTTCCTTTCTGAACGTACTACCTTAACTTGTACTATTATACTACAATATACATTTCCTTTACTAGAGAAAAAATTAGCTAGTTTTGTCGAATAAAGGAAAAAGTTGTATAAAATACAACCTACTACTTATAATTCATCATGGTCATCAAATCCATGTTTTACAACATCTTTAATTTTATCTATAAATTTTCTTTCATTTTGCTTTGCTTCGATTGCACTACGATATACATCAAGTACTTTTTCAGCATAATACTTTAATGAATGCTCATCAGCAGTGATACGCGCTTGTCTTTGCATTTTATGAAATAATTCTTTGTCCGTAATAATTGAATCTACACAATCACGGTATTGTTTTTTTGTTTTAAATAAATAACCATTTAATCCATGAATAACAACATCTCGGAAACTTTCATCATCAGCACATATTACTGGTAACGATGCAGCCATTGCCTCCACTACTGTAAGTCCTTGTGTCTCTGTTTTAGATGCAGTTGCAAATACATCGGCAATTCCATAATAAGAAGGAATATCTTCCCATGGAATTGCATTTGTAAAAATTACTGAATTGGCAATTCCAAGATTTCGACTCATATCTATAAAATGTTCATAATCAGGTCCACTGCCCACAATCATTAATTTACAATTAGGATGTTTTTTTATAATCTCTACATGTGATTCCAAAAGTGCCTCAACACTTTTTTCTTTTGCAAGTCTACCCACATAAATAATTATAAAATCTTCAGGCTTTATTCCAAGCTCTTTTTTTATTGTATTCATTTCATCTATTTTAAGTTTTTCACGATAGAAACGATCTACATCGATTCCAGTTGGTACAATATGAACATTTCGTTCAAATTTATATTTTTCCTTAAACAAGTCATAAGTTTTTTTACTTGGAACAATCAATTCACTTGCTGTTTTATCACAATAAAATTTTGTTAAATACTCAACTATCTTTTTACTAGATTTATCAAAATGTCCTTTTGTAATATAGTGTACATAATCTTCATACATCGTATGATAAGTGTGGATCAACGGGATGTCTAATTGTTTTGCCATAATACGAGCAAACGTTCCTACTCCAAATTCAGTATGAGAATGAATTACATCTAAATTCCATTTTTTAATTTTATTAATTGCTCTAATTGGATAGATACCAGTAAGTCGATAATCATAAATGCCAATGGGAATCCCCGGAATACGAATAATATGATCATAATTTTCATATTTGTAAGACATATTTTCAGGATTTACTGTTACGATAAATACTTGATGCCCTTTTTTCTTAAGTGCCTTTTCTAACATACATATACTTGTAGAAACACCATTGATAAATGGTGGATAAGTATCTGTAAATATTCCAATTCTCATGACCTTTTTCTCTCCTTTATATTAAATGCGATCGCACCTACAATTAATCCAAAATAATAAGTAATTGCACGCCATAATAACATGACAGCATTTAGTTTACTACCCACTATAAAATTGCCAAAAAAAGCAACAAATCCATATTCTAACCCACCAGTTCCTCCAGGAATAGGTACAAAAGAACCAATTAACATAACATAAGCACTAGTAACAAGTACTTGAAAAATATTCATGCTAAAATAGTCATCCATAGCAAATAACAACGCTAAAGGTATTAAATACAAACATACCAACGCGACTAAATTATATAAGATTGACTTTATAAACTGCCTTTTATTATGCATCAATAATTTAGCTCCTGCATGAAAACGATTAATATATTCTTCGAATTGTTGTTGCTTTTGCTCTTTATTTTTTATGATATGTAATTTATAAAGTAAATAAATAACAAAGCGCATTATTTTCGTATTAATTTTTTTAGAAAAGGCAATGATAAATAAACCAATAATAATAGCAGTATTCATAATAAAACCCAAGGTTACTAAATATTTCAGGATACCGGTTTCTTGATAAAAATGACCAAAATGATTTGAAACTAATGCAACTACGCCTAAAAAGACTAAAGGTATTTGATATACAATAAAATTTTGAATAATAATATTTGTACTATCTGTTAATTTAACACCACTTTTATTCAACATATAAATTTGAAAAGGTTGTCCACCAGAGGCGAATGGAGTAATTGCATTAAAAAATTGAGTTGATAGCATAAGTTTTAAAGTTTGCTTGAATGAATAATCAGGTTTAAAATTACAAATTACATAGTGTACTTCAATTGTTTTGAACAACCAATAACATACAACTAAAAAAACAGCAACTATAAACCAAATAGGATTTAAGGTTAATATTTCATAAATGATATTATCAAAATCATCTTTTAATGAAAAATATAATACAACTCCTGTAATAATAACCAATAAAATAATATTTAAAACAGATTTTTTATTTTTCATTTATAATCTCAATTCCAGGCAATTTTTTTCCTTCAAGCAACTCCAAGGATGCTCCACCACCTGTTGATATATGATTTACCCAATCAGAAGAACCAAATCGCATCATAGCAGCTGATGTATCTCCTCCACCCACAATTTTAAAAGCTTTGCTCTTTTTCAATAATTCACAAATTTGTTTCGTACCATTAGAAAATGGTTTCAACTCAAACATACCAACTGGTCCATTCCAAAGAATAGTCTGACTATCACTAATGTACTGTTGAAATAATTTGACTGTATTATGCCCAATATCTAACCCAATTTCTTTTTCTTCAAAATCGCTAATGAAATGTTCCATAGAATCTGCATTTTCATTGATTTCTTTAGCATTAACACTATCAATTGGCAAAATAATTTTATTAGGATATTTTTCCATCAAATTTTTACAATAATCAATATGATTTTCATCTACAAGAGAATCTCCTACAAAAATTCCACTTGCTTTTAAAAATGTATAAGCCATTCCACCACCGATCAAAATTTGATCAGCTTTGGTTACTAAATTTTCAATGACTTCAATTTTATCTTCTACTTTAGCACCACCTAAGATAACAGTAAAAGGATGAACTGGATGATTTAAAATAGGTTGAAATGCATTCAATTCTTTTTCTACTAAAAATCCAATCCCATTTGGTAAATGAGAAGCAATACCTACATTAGAGGCATGACTACGATGACATGTACCAAAAGCATCATTAATAAAAATATCTCCTAAACTTGCCCAATAACTTCCAAGTGCAGGATCGTTTTTGCTTTCACGTTTTCCATTTAAGTCTTCATATCTTGTATTTTGCATTAATAAAACTTGTCCACTTTTAAGTGATTGAATTGCATCTTCCAGTATATTTCCTGACGTTGCATTCACAAATTTTACATCACAGTTCAATAAATCACTTAATCTTTCTGCAACAGGCATTAAATCATACTTTTGCATGTCTTCATTTACTTCAACACGTCCTAAATGGGAAAGTAAAATCACTTTAGCTTTATGATCTAATGCATACTGAATGGTAGGTAAACTTTCCTTGATACGCTTATCCTCTGTAATAATTCCATTTTCGATCGGAACATTAAAATCAACACGAATCAAAACTCTTTGATTCTCTAAATTATAATCTCGAATTGTTTTTTTCATGTTGCCTCCTTAACTCTTATTAGATAATGATTATTTTTAATTTGTTAGTTGCTTTTTGGCATTTCTGACATATATGCATAGTGATATGTATGATCATCATTTACTATAACCTGAATATAATGGTTTAAATTTACTTTTTCGTTGGTATTCGGATCAATTATAGTACTTTTTAACAATTTAGCTTTTACAAGATCTTCAATTTTAACATAAATTGTTTCACCTGGTTTTTCCAAATTAAACTCGTTACTTTGTACATATGCCTCTGTTGCTAAATATAAATCATCTAAATATTTTTGATAATTATTTTCCCTTTGTTTTTTTAGCACACCAGTTAAAGATGGAATGGCTAACAAAAGAATCAATGCCAATAATAAAAAGACACCTAATAATTCAATTAAAGTAAATCCCTTTTTGTTCATATCAATCACCTATTACTATTTATAGTTTACATCTTTTTGATTGAATTATCAAGATTCAGATATGAATTCAAACAAAAAAGAGAATTTCTTCTCTTTAACGACTTAATTTTGCTAAATACTCAGCAGTTCTTACCATTTGGGCACTATATCCCATCTCATTATCATACCATGCAAATACCTTCACCATTTGGTGCCCATCTACTTCTAAAACATCAGTCAATAATCCATCTACTAATGCACCTGTATGAGATCCAATAATATCACTAGAAACAATTGGATCATCTGTATACTGTAAAGTATCATTTTGAGATTTTATAAATGTTTGATTAATTTCTTCTACTGTTACGTTTTTCTCTAATTGTAGTGTTAAATCAACCATCGAACCTGTTGTAGTAGGAACGCGGATTGCATTTCCATCCATTTTACCTTTCAACTCTGGTATTACAAGACCAATCGCACTTGCTGCTCCGGTTGAAGTTGGTACAATATTAGCTGCAGCCGCTCTTCCGCGACGAGAACGAATTCCTTTTTTATGTGCAACATCTAGTACGGCCTGATCACCAGTATAAGCATGAATTGTAGTCATATATCCAGATTGAATTCCAAATTCTTTTTGTAAAACAGAAAGAACTGGTGCCAAACAATTTGTTGTACAACTTGCTGCACTAATAACTTCTTCACTACCATCTAACGTCTGTTCATTCACATTATAAACAATTGTTTTAACATCACCTTTAGCAGGTGCCGAAATAATTACATGCTTTGCCCCTGCAGTAATATGTGCAAAAGCTTTTTCTTTTTCAACAAATACACCTGTGCATTCAAACACTTCATCTATTTCTAATTCTTTCCAAGGTAGATTAGCAGGATCCTTTTCAGCATATACCTTTATATGTCTACCTTTTACAATCAAATCATTTCCTTCAAAAGAAATTTCATTTGGCATATAAATACGATGAGAAGTATCATATTTTAATAAATACGCCAACTGTTCTGCATCTGTTAAATCATTGATTGCGACTACCTCTAACTCTGGATTTTCTTCCATAATACGGAAAACCAATCGTCCAATTCTTCCAAAGCCATTAATTGCAACTCTAGTCATTTTAAATCCCTCTTTCTAATGAAAACAACTTTCACCAATAAATTCTCTTAATATGGAATCATTTGGTATATTGTCACTTGGAATTGGTAAAAAGTTTCTTAAAAAATTAATTAAACGTAATGCTTCTGGATACATATCATCGTCTTCTGGAACAGAAAATAATAATGGTTCTGCATATGTTTTTAAAATACCCAGTTCGTAAATTAACGCGGAATTGATAATAACATCTGCTTGATCTTGATAAGGAAATATGTATTTTTCTTCCCCTTCACGAACTGTTTTCCACATTTTTAATGTTTCTGCTGCACTACGAGAACGATATTTATTATCACGAATGATTCTTCTTAATTTTCTTGTATCACTAGTATGGATACGGTTATGATTATCAATATTTAATTGCGTAAGTGGACTAATATATATTTTATATTTATACTTACGTTCAATTGAAATCGTTAAATCATCATTTAAGGCATGTAATCCTTCTATGATGATCACATCATCATTTTCTATTTGTAATGTCTTCCCCTTATACTCACGTTTTCCATACATGAAATTATACTGAGGTAACTCTACTTTCTCACCATCAAGTAATTTCCCTAAATGCTTATTAAATAAAGTGACATCAATTGCATTTAAAGATTCAAAATCAAATTCTCCATTTTCCAAACGTGGTGCTTTATCTCGATCATAGAAATAGTCATCAATTGAAATTTGATGTGTACGTATTCCCTTACTTTGCAGATATACCTCCAACTTTTTAGCAGTAGTCGTTTTACCTGAAGAAGATGGACCAGCAATTAAAATTAATTTAATATTTTTTTTATTTTCTGCAATCTGATCTGCAATACGAGTTAATTGTCCATTGTAATATGTCTCTGCAAGACGAATTAAATCGTCATATTTCCCTTGGGAAACAATTTCATTTAAATCAGCAGCATTACTCACGCCTATTTGACTACCCCATTTTGTATAATTTAAAAATGTGCTAAATAACATATTATGATGCACATAATCTAATGTACATTCTGGATTATATGTTGTAGGATAACTTAATACAAGTCCACTGTCCTTAATATAAGTCAATTTAAAATCATCTATTTGTACAGTACTATAAGCAAGTTCTCCATAAAAATAATCATATAAATCATCTATACGGTATAAATTAATATAACTGTTACTTATATATTTAAGAACTTTTACTTTATCTAATTGCTTTTTCTTTTTAAAATATTTAATTGCATCAAAGCGAGAAACACTCACCTTATTGATTACATAATCTTGTTCCACAATTTCATGCATTTTAGTTTCTATTTTTTCAACTATACTTTTATCTAATGTAACTTCTGGAATTTCACAATAAAAACCTTTATCAATAGAATGTTGAATGATGATTTCAACACTTTCTCCTAATACTTTTTTAACAGCTAATATTAACATAAACTGTGCTGTTCTACCATATATGCTATTTCCAACTCCACTACTTCTATCATAAAAATCCACCATGCAGCTTCTAGTAATAGGCTCGCATAATTCAGTCATATCATTGTCTACTTTACCAATTAAAATTGGATAATTGTAATATTGTGAAAAAGATTTACTAATTTCTAATAAACTAACACCCATTTGAAACTCTTTCGTTTCTAAATCTTTATAATTTACTTTTATCGTTCTTGGCATATAAATCCCTCTTATCCTTATACTATACTCATTTTATCAAAAAACAGTCATTTTGTCACATATTTTTTTGCATAATGTAAGCTTTTTGGTTCTATCATATAAATAGAAAGGATGATTCTATGAGTTTAGTACCAACTGTCATTGAAAAAAGTAATAATGGAGAACGTGCATATGACATCTATTCTAGATTATTAAAAGATCGAATTATTATACTTTGTGGTGAAATTGATGATATAAATTCCAACACCATTGTAGCACAGCTACTCTATTTAGATTCTATCAATCATGACGATATTAGTATCTATATTAATTCTCCTGGAGGTAGTGTAACAGCAGGTATGGCAATTTATGATACTATGCATTTTATCAAAAGTGATGTTTCTACAATCTGTATTGGTATGGCTGCTAGTATGGGAGCATTTTTACTATCTAGTGGAACAAAAGGAAAAAGATGTTGTTTGCCTAATAGTGAGGTAATGATTCATCAACCTTTAGGTGGTGCGCAAGGACAAGCTACTGAAATTAAAATTGCTGCTGAACGTATTTTAAAATTAAAGGACAAACTGAATCATATGTTAGCAAATAATACTGGAAAAGATTTAAAAATAATTGAACAAGA
This sequence comes from uncultured Bacilli bacterium, assembly GCA_947588975.1. Lineage (GTDB taxonomy): Bacteria > Bacillota_I > Bacilli_A > RF39 > UBA660 > UBA5026. The sequence continues at coordinate 13,731 of CANQAF010000014.1, read as the reverse complement.
TACCGAACGTGATTACTTCTTATCTGCTAACGAAGCCTTAGAATATGGGTTAGTCGATAAAATCTTATAAACTTCTTGACAAATTTCAACATCTTAGATATTCTAAATGCAAGGAGGTATAGTATGAAAAAATGTTTAAGCATTGCTTTGGCAGTCATCATGGTAGGTACTCTAACTGGTTGTGGTTCATCTAAAACATTAAAATGCTCACAAACATTAAGTGAAGCAGATGAAATGACAATGAAACAAGATCTTAAATTTACATTTAACAAAGATGAAGTTTCCGTAATGAGTGCTATCCAAACAATTGAAGTTAGCGACGATTATAAATCATATTTAAGCGAATTAGAAGATGGACTTAAAGAAGAAATGGAACAATATAAAGATGTCGATGGTTATTCTTATGATTTAAAAACCAAAGGAAATAAAGTTACATTTACTTTAACTGCTGACTTAACCAAAATGGATGAAGAAGCAAAAGAAGATTTGAGTTTAGACGAAACTGGTGTAAGCTATGATGATATCAAAAAAGCTTATGAAGCACAAGGCTATACTTGTAAATAACATTCCAAAAGGAATGTTTTTTTATGTAAAAAAGACAGTTAACCTGTCTTATCTGTTTTGATTTCCATTTAAAGATTGTTCTCCTAAACGAACTAATCTTCTAGTCATTTCTCCACCAACAGTACCATTTAAACGTGAAGATGTATCTGCACCTAAAGTGATACCTAACTCGTTAGCGATTTCGTATTTTAAATTTTCAATTGCTTGTCTTGATCCAGGTACAATTAACTTATTATTACGACTATTCATACAACTCACCACCTTATACTATTATTATCCCTAATTTTGTTAAATATATAGGTGGAAATTTTTTCATATACTAAAAAAAGACAGTAACGAACACTGTCCATTTTCAACATTATTTAGCTTGGTAATTTGAACCACCTAAGTGTTGTTCACCCATTTGAACTAAACGTCTAGTAATTTCTCCACCAACTGATCCGTTAGCTCTACTAGTTGCATCTGGTCCCATGTTAACACCTAATTCACTAGCGATTTCATATTTCATTTTATCGATAGCTTGTTTAGCTCCAGGAACTACCATTTTATTAGTATTGTTTTTCATTTGTTTCACCTCCTGTACACTAATAGCATGTCCCAGGAGATTTTTTTCATACAATTTTTTTTATGGTAATTTATGGCTATAAATATTCACTGATTTTAGGTTCTAACATAGTGATTGTTTCCATATTTTCTACACATTCTTCTATCAATGATTCATAATCAAAATAAGATTCATATAATAATGCTTTATCCATATCAGGATAAATTACAGGATGTTTTGGTAAAAAAATAGTACAACAATCTTCATATGGTAAAATGCTGGTTTCATAAGTATTTATTTTTTTAGCAATATCAATGATTTCTAATTTATCCATACAAGCAACAGGGCGAATGACTGGCAAATTGGTAACTGAATTAATCACTACCATGCTATCTAAAGTTTGACTAGCCACTTGTCCTACACTTTCACCATTGATGATTACCTTGCACTTATGTTTTTTACAAACTCTTTCCGCAATACGATACATCATTCTACGCATAATGGTAATAATATAACTATCAGGAACATTTTTGTAAATTGCTTCTTGTAGTTTGGTAAAAGGAATCACATTGACTTTTATATTTCCTGAATAGGTATTGATAATAGAAGCAAGCTGAATCACTTTATTCTTCGCTTCTAAACTAGTATGTGGAGGAGATTCAAAATATAAGCATTCTAAATCTACGCCACGTTTTAAAGAAAGGTATCCCGCAACTGGACTATCAATTCCACCAGATAACATAAGAAGTCCTTTCCCTTGTACACCAACTGGATATCCACCGTTTCCTTTTAATTCATTTGTATAGACAAATGTTCCTTCTTCACGGATTTCAATATGGATATGAACATCTGGATTATGAACATCTACTTTTAAATTCGTATTTTTTAAAACAAAACCACCCATCTTTTGATTGAATTCCATACTAGGAATAGGAAATGTTTTATCCGCACGTTTAGTTTCAATTTTAAATGTTTGATAAGATTGATGCTCTAATAATTCTAAAATTTTAAAACCAATATCCTCAATATTAGTATTGACTTTATGGCATATTACTATACCATGGATTCCAAAAACTTTTTGTAATTTTAAAACGATTTGTTCTGTATCTTTTTGACTACATTTAATATACATACGAACACGATCTTTATGGATTTGTATTTCATAATCTTTTAAAATATTTTTAATGTTATTAGTAAGTAATGTTATAAATGTATTACGATTTGCTTTTTTCGTTGTTAATTCACCATATTTTATCATCAAAATTTGATCCATAGATATCACCTTATTCATTATAACATAATTTTATTTTTTATTAATTATTTTCAAAAAAGCTGTAGGAATGGAATAACGATTCTTTAATTCTTCTTTCGTTGCCCAAATGAATTCATTTTGTTTTTCTGTTAAGAGAATCTTATATCCTGTCATATTCCATTCTAAATGGGTAAAGATATGTATTGCCGTTCCAAGAGGAATAATATCAATCCAGTCTATATAATTTTCCTTTAAATATTCTTTTAATTCTTCAATGGAAAATTTACAATCTAAATTTGGAAATTCATACATAGATGCAAGTAATCCAGTATCCGGCCTTTTTTGAATTGCATAAGTATCTTCATATTGATATAAAAATACAGTTTTATCAATTACTTTTCGATTTATCTTTTTCTTTTTTACAGGTAAATCTTTTAATAATCCTTTTTGATATGCTGTGCATTTACTAGCAACTGGACAAATATTACATCTTGGAAGTCCATTTGGAATACAAATCGTTGCGCCTAATTCCATCAAAGCCTGATTAAAATCACCTGGTGCATATTGAGGCATAATTGGTTTTAATAATTGTTCATATTTAGTTTTCGTTTTAGCATCCGCAATATCATCATAAGAACCTAAAATACGGGTCATAACACGTAATACATTGCCATCAACCGCAGGAACTCTTTCTTGATACGCAATAGAAGCAATCGCTCCTGCAGTATAACTTCCGATTCCTTTCAATTGTAATAAAGATTCATACGTGCTAGGTAAAGTATTTTTGCCTTCTTTTACTAACATTTCAGCTGTTTTCTTTAAATTTCTAGCACGACTATAATACCCAAGACCTTGCCACAATTTTAATAATTGATCTTCTTCCAAATTCGCAAGTGCTTTTAAATTTGGAACTTCTTGCATAAAACGATTGTAATAAGAAATGACTGCTTCTACTCTTGTTTGTTGCAACATAATTTCAGAAATCCAAATATGATATGCATCTTTATCTTGACGCCATGGGAGATCTCTTTTATATTTCTTATACCATTCTAATAACAAAGGTACTATTTCAGTCATTGTTTTCATTTAACATCATCTTTCATCATATGATATTGTCTTTAATAAATACAATATCATAATCATATCATTGTAATTTATTTTTCAATTCATCTATGGTTTTTTCCATTTTCTTTTGACGAGCTAATATTTCGTCTATTTTATCGTGTAATTCCTCTATAATTAATTCCGTTTTTAAGTCTGTTTTATAATCATTTTGATTACGTAAAGTATCTTTTTTTGCTTGACGATTTTGACTCATCATAATAATTGGAGCTTGTATGGCAGCAACACAAGATAATACAAGATTTAATAATATAAAAGGAAATGGATCGATTGCTTTAGATAATAATACACCATTTAATATAATCCAACCAATCAAAAATAAAGAAAAACTGATGATAAATTTCCAACTACCTGCAAATTTAGTTAATTTATCTGCCACTTTATCGCCAAGTGTCATATTTTCTTCTTCTTTTTTATCAACATCTACACTAATTGGATTATCGACAAGCATATCTAAAAGTTCTTCTTCACTTTGTTCATCAATATTCTGATTTAATAACATTTTTACAATTTCTTTTTTATTGATTTCTTTCATTTTATATCACCCACTAATATAAATGTACCACACCATTTCAAAATTTCAAGTTTAAATTTTTATTATACTTACACTGATCCATCACAAATGATAATAAAATTTATGTCAAATGAATGAACTCTCTATATATTTATACACGCATACGATTTATCGATAAATTTAGAAAATTTGTCATGTTCGCTTGTAGAAAACATATACAAATAGTATAATATTGTTAGGAACATTTGATGTGAGTGTCTGCCTCCAATCTTGAGAAAGAAAGGGGGATTGATAAATATGAAGAAAAGAATTTTTATTATAAAAATTTTTCGCTACATTGCTATCATTTTATTTCTCCTATCTTTATTGATAGCAGTAATAAAAAAATGACACTCTTTCATCGCTGAACGAGTGCCGTAACTCATAATGAGGCGACATTCACTTTTCGGAATCGAATGTTCCTCTTTTTTATTTTATGCAAGGTTTCTTGCTAAATACATATTATCATAAAAAAATAGCTTTGACAAGTCTTAGTTCAGGATAATTAAAATTCATATTTTGTACAAAACGAGATAATGTTAGATAGTTCATCTATTTAGATACATACGATTGATAGATAAATTTTAAAAAATTGCCATGTTTGCTTGTAGAAAACATATACAAATAGTATAATATTGCTAGGAACATTTGATGTGAGTGTCGTCCTCCCAACTTTTTAATAGGAAGGAGGTAGATATATGAACACTAAGACTTTTATTTTAAAGGTACTTAAGCTCATCTCTATCATTTTATTACTATCTACCTTACTGGTATTAGCAATAAAAAAATAGACACTCACCTTATAGAGTGTCACCACTAGATTTTAGAGGACGACATTCACTTTCAGAATCGAATGTTCCTCTTTTTTATTTTATGCAAGGTTTCTTGCTAAATACATATTATCATAAAAAAATAGCTTTGACAAGTCTTAGTTCAGGATAATTAAAATTCATATTTTGTACAAAACGAGATAATGTTAGATAGTTCATCTATTTAGATACATACGATTGATAGATAAATTTTAAAAAATTGCCATGTTTGCTTGTAGAAAACATATACAAATAGTATAATATTGCTAGGAACATTTGATGTGAGTGTCGTCCTCCCAACTTTTTAATAGGAAGGAGGTAGATATATGAACACTAAGACTTTTATTTTAAAGGTACTTAAGCTCATCTCTATCATTTTATTACTATCTACCTTACTGGTATTAGCAATAAAAAAATAGACACTCTTCAACATTGATAGAGTGTCAACCCTAAATTCTTAGAGGACGACATTCACTTTGCAGAATCGAATGTTCCTCTTTTTTATTTTATGCAAGTTTCCTTGACATATTCATAATAACATAAAAACGCACTTTTATCAAGTACGTCTTCTATTTTTACTCGAGTTTTCCCAAGTTTGATATCAATCTGGTACCGGCCAAGGGATTTGAACCCTCACAGTATTGCTACCAATGGATTTTGAGTCCATCGCGTCTACCATTCCGCCAGGCCGGTAAATTACAACAAACAAATTATAACATACTTAATGTATGAAATTCAATGCTTATTGTTTCTTTTTTATGCGTTTTCTTGATATTTAGAAGCAAATAAATCCGTTTCTTCTATCTCTTCTTCAGGAATTGGTTCTAATTTTGGAAGTTGATCAATACTAGATAGTCCAAAATAATCTAAAAAGTCTTTCGTAACACCATATAAAATAGGTCTTCCTGGAGCATCCGATCTACCTAGTTCTTCAATCAAACCTTTCGCAAGCAATCTACGCATAATATGACTACTACCAATTCCACGTATCTCATCCACTGTAATTCTAGTCACAGGTCCGTTATATGCGATAATAGCAAGCGTTTCCAAAGCAGCCTGACTTAATAAACTATCATCTTCTTGTTCTACTAACTTTTGATAATATGCACGATGTTCTTTTTTTGTCGTTAATTTTAAATGATTACCTAAAGCACTCACACGAATTCCACGGTCTTCGTTGGCATAACTATCTTGTAATTGTTGTAATAAAGAAACCAGTGTCTTTTGATCTACCTCTAAAATATTCATGGCTTGATCCATAGATAGTCCATCTTCTCCAACCACAAAAAGTAGTCCTTCTAATACTGCTACTAAATTCATATTACTCACATCCCTTTAATGATAAAAAGATTTTACTAAAATTGTTTTCTTGTTTAATTTCTAATTCTTGTTTTTTTGCTAAATCTAAAATCGATAAGAACGTAACGACAACATATTCTTTGGTTAAAACCTCAAACAATTCTTCAAATTCTACTTTCTTTTTTTTCTTTAATAAACTACGAATTTCATTGCTACGAACATGTACGGAATATTCTTTTTTGGTAACTGTCGTATGTATTGGTTTTTCATCCTGTTTACGTTCTAAAAATTTCTGAAAAGCATTTAATAAATCTGTAATACCAATATCTCCAAAATTTACCTTTACATCTTCATCTTTAAATTCAGATAAACTATTTGGTAATTTCGTTAAATATTGTTTACGATCTAGTTCTAATTCTTTCAATTCTGGTGTGATTTCTTTATACTGCTTATAAGCAATTAAGCGTTTTATTAACTGTTCTTTTGAATCTTCCTCATATTCATCTTCTTCATTTTTTCTACTTGGTAACAACATTGAAGATTTCATTTCAATCAGTTCTGCTGCCATTGTTAAATATTCACTCGCGATATTTAAATTCATCTCTTCCATCGCATGAATATAATCTAAATATTGTTTAGTAATCTCTTCTAACTGAATTTCATAAATATCAATATCCGCTGTTTTAATTAAATGAAGCAGTAAATCCATTGGTCCTTCAAACGCATCAATTGTGATTTTATAATCCATAATTCTCACATCCAATATTCATTATACCATAGTTTTCTTTGCTTTGAAATAAGGAATTTTATGGTATAATAAGGATTAGGTGAGATGAATGAAACGATTTACTATGCGAAATGAAAATTTTATTTGCGAACATTGTGGTAAAAAGGTTAACAAATCGGATTATACGGCACGTGATCATTGTCCATATTGTTTGTACTCAAAACATGTAGATATCAATCCTGGAGATCGTCTCAATACATGCCAAGGTCTACTAAGACCAATTGGCATTGAAAAATTTAAAGATACTTATAAAATTATTTATCAATGTGACAAATGTCACAGCATACACAAAAATATTGCATTAAAAGATGATTCTATGGAAAGAATCATTGAATTATCTATACAATAAAAGATCTACTTAAAGTAGATCCTTTTTAAAATAGTTTAAACAAATATGGTAAAGCTATGATAACTGCTAGCATACCTACAAATAGCCAAATCAACATCCAAAGAGTAGCTTTATCCATTTTTTCTTCTGGTAAATTAGAAGCTACTGGAATAACTTCCTCCTCTTTATGTAGAGTAATTTTAGCATCCGGATGCTCATTTACCACATCTAATTGGGATTCCTCACTTGTTACACCGGCAACTGGGATCTCAGTATAAGATGCTGTGCTTGATATAGGCTCTACTACTGGTTCAGATTCCACTTGTGGCATTGGTTCTACTGGAGCAACAGGATCAACTACAGGTGCCTGTCCTTGAAATGCATATGAAGACTCTTGCATTTCAGGTTGTGTAACCTCAGTTTCTGTTACAGTAGAATTCTCTTGCTCAGGTACAACTGGTTTCAACGGTTGGATATTATCCAAACCAAAATTATCATGATTTTCGTTCATATGAACACCACCTTATTATATTCTTATTATATCATTGATATTTTAATTTGCAAACTTTTTTTAAAATTTTGTGTAAAGTAAAAGGAGACTAGCTCTCCTTTTTGTCCGTTTCTGGATACAATGCTAACAATTTATCGTATATTCCATGTTCCACTTTATTTAAAGAATTAATAGTAATTTCTAATGACTTTTGATACTCTCCTTTATAAAATAATCTTTCCGCATAAGTTAAAAATTTATCTAAGTTTTCTACTTCACTGCGATAACGATTCCCGTATACAATAGCCATTTCAGCAAACATTGCAGTTTTCATCATTTCTTTTGTCGTATTATATAATTTTAAGACTAAATCTCGTGCAGTATCTACTCTTGTATTAAGCACACTAATTGTAATTGGTTTCTTTTCTAATTCTTTTACAATTTCTTTTATTGCTATTTGTGCCTCATTTAATTCTACAAAATAATTTTGAGGAATAATTGGCAAACTATATTCTCTAATTTTAGCTTTAGATTCTTTCAAAATTAAACGAACTTCTTCCAATTGTTGTCTTGCGCGAACTTCGTCTTCTTTCATACTACCAATAGAATCTAGAATATTGTCCACACTTTCTTCTAATGAAGATAATTGAACTGTCAAACCTTCAATTTCTTTAATTAATTTTGAATATGCGAATGTGTTATTTCCTGTATGATCTTTTAATACTTTATAATCTTCATTCAACTCTTGTAATGATGTTCTTACTTCATTTAATACTTTAATATCGTCATCTGATAGATGATACAAGTTTTGAATCTCATCAATTTGAGAAAAAATATCTTCCATGAGTTGATTCATTTTTTCTAATTTATGACTAAATATTTTATTATTTTCTTCATAGTTAGATCGGTCAACTTTTTCTTTTTCAAAATCGGTAAATAAGGAATCAAAGTAATCAGATAATACTTTTAATTCAAATAAGCTATCTTCCAAATTTAATACATTGGCGCGATCCATAATATCACCAATTTTTTTATTTGCCTCTGTAATATTATATTCTACATTTAAATAGTCTAAAGGAAAGCCTTCTTTAACCATTTGTTTATATTCTGACATTGCTTCTTCCATTTTTTTAGGCAAAATATTAGTAGAAAGTAGGACAATACTTGGTACTTCTTCCACTACTACCGCCATATGCTTTAACATTTCATCAATAGACTTAATAATATTTGTCACTTCGGTAAACTCATTGTTTTCCATAGCGGTTTCAAAGCTTTCAAAACGTTTTGCAATATTTTCAAATTGTAAGTCGATTGGTTTTGCAATTTCTGCATATCCATCTTTACTTCCACTATATTTTTGATATAAATCGCGATAAATAGATTTTAAATTAGTAATAATTGCACGATTACGTTCTTCACTACTGGTTATTTCTTTAATTTCATTTAATAGAAAATCTGAATTGGTTTTTACTTTATAAATTTCCATTTCTAGTTTAGCAATTTTGTAAATAGTACTCTTATAATCTTGTTGTGACAATGAATAATCTGCTTCTAATAGCATATCCGTAATCTTTGGAATTTGGTTACTACGAATCACATCCAATCTTTCTTTCCAATTATTATACATTGCTTCTAATTTTTCATTTTTTAAATAAGATTCTACCTTGGAAAGTTCTGGAATAATTGGAGTACTGTCAATTTTATTTTTTTCAATTTCTAAATGTTCCAATTGCTTTTTAATTTCATGATTTTTTCTTTTTTGAATGGCAAATAATATACCAACTATTGCGACAATTGCCACAATAACAAAAGTCACAATCATAAGCACAACAGTATCCAAGAATATCACCTCGCTATACTACACTATTATCATTCTACCACATTTCGACTTTTTTTTACATATTTTTTGTAAATTTAGCCAAAATTAACCATTTTATACGGGTTTTGGTATTGACTTATAAGGGAAAACATAATATAATTGTAACTGCGTATTTATCTAGCAGCTCTATTTGAAGCGGATAACGTGTTTATTACCATTTGGGGTTATTGTGTAACTCTAGCTGCAGAGCGAGAATATTAAAGTATAACACCCTATCCAATGGCAAATAGTCTCTTGTGTTACGCAAGAAGGAGGAGAATGTATGTCAAAATACACTGGTTCTACTTATAGAAAATCACGTCGTTTTGGATTTTCTGTATTAGAAAACGGAAAAGAATTAGCTCGTCGTCCATATGCTCCAGGACAACATGGAAATTCTAGAGCAAAAAAATTATCTGATTATGGAACACAATTACAAGAAAAACAAAAAGTAAGATTCATGTATGGTGTTAGTGAAAAACAATTTAGAAAAACATTTGATGAAGCTGGAAAATTAAAAGGTGTACATGGTGAAGATTTCTTAAAATTACTAGAAAGCAGATTAGATAATTTAGTTTACCGTATTGGATTCGCTACTACAAGAAAAGGAGCAAGACAATTAGTAAACCATGGTCACATTACTGTAAATGGTAAAAAAGTAAATATTCCATCTTACAGATGTAAACCTGGAGATGTTATTGCTGTCAAAGAACAAGCAAAAGAACACCCAGCAATCAAACAATCATTAGAAACAATCCATAATCGTGTAGAATTTATTACTTATGATGAAGCTAAAATGGCAGGAACTTATGTAAGATATCCTGAAAGAAGTGAACTCAATGCAGATATCAACGAATCATTAATCGTTGAATTCTATAACAGATAAGAGTCTTTTGACTCTTTTTTGTTGCAAAAAAAAAGAATCTTTTGATTCTTATAAAATAAATTACATATTTTTAATATAATCAAACGTTTTCGTTTTCGTAAATTCTTTTACCACTTTTAATTCTTCTTCATCATTGATGAGTAGCAGTTGATAGATTACTTTATCATCAGTAATGGGTGGCTTTATTTGTGCTAAATTCATCATTCGACTGTTTGGTATTGGTACACCATTTATCTCCATATTTCTGGCATCTTTCTTAAGTTGTTCCAAATCATCCGTCTTTAGATAGAAGACAGTTGAAAAATATAATTGCTTACAGCGTTTCTTATCAAAGAAATCGTATAAATATGCTGCATCTCCATTCATATGAATTTGTAACCCTAATTTTTCTATCGATTTGGATCTTTTCTAAATTCATTAACGAGACATGCTATTTCATAACATAAAGCATCTGATTGTTCATCTGTAATCGAAATTGTTTTCATAATATCACTCTAATATCTACCTTGATATATCATAACAAGAAGATTCAAACAATTATACCCATGTAATATTTCTTTTTACCACGACGAATGACAACGAGTTTTCCTTCTTTCGCAACCTCTTTATTGATGATTAAATTTTCATCTGTTACTTTTTCGCCATTGATAGAAATAGAACCAGCAGTAATAAATTCTTTTGCTTCACGTTTACTAGAAGCAATTCCATAATGTACTAAGAAATCAGCAAGTGGAAGTTCTTCTATAATATCAAAATGAGGAACATCTTTAAGCGCTTGTTCTAACTCATTCACTGTAAATGATGCAATATCACCACTAAATAAAGCTTCACTAATTTGTACTGCTCTTTCATAAGCTTCTTCTCCATGTAAGAATACAATAACATCTTTAGCTAGTGCTTTATGTGCTTCACGTAAATGTGGTGCTTCTTTATGTTTACGCTCTAATTCTTTAATTTCATCGACAGATAAGAACGTTAAGTATTTTAAATAATCAATTACTTTTTCATCTTCTACATTTAAGAAGAATTGATACATTTCATAACTTGAAGTCTTACTTTCATCCAACCAAATCGCATTTCCTTCACTCTTACCAAATTTCGTACCATCCGCTTTTGTAAGAAGTGGCATCGTAAATCCATAAGCTTCTTTTCCAAGTTTCTTACGAATGAGTTCAATTCCAGAAGTGATATTTCCCCATTGGTCTTGCCCACCAATTTGTAAAACACAATTTTTGTTTTCAAATAAATGTAGGAAATCTAAAGCTTGCATAATCATATAAGAAAATTCTGTATAAGTAATTCCAATATCCAAACGACTTTTTACAGTTTCTTTTGCTAACATATAATTTAAATTGAAGTATTTACCATAATCTCTTAAGTAATCAATAAAATTGATATCTTTACTCCAATCATAGTTATTAACAACTTCAAATCCAAAGATATCTTCAATTTGCTTACACAATTTTTTATAATTATAATCCAATGTTTCTTTTGTAATCATAGGACGTTCTGCACTTGGTTTTGGATCGCCAATTAAACCAGTTGCACCCCCTACTAGTAAAATAGGATGATGCCCAGCTTCTTTTAGTCTACGAGCTACACTAAAAGAAGAATAGTGTCCAATATGCATACTATCACCCGTAGGGTCGGTACCAATATAAAAAGTAAGTCCACCTTTATTTAATTTTTCAATTAATTCAGGACTACTTACATCATTGATGAGTCCCCTCCAAACCAATTCTTCATATAATGTCATTTTATTTCTCCTCTCTTTTTAAACCAATGCGGTTCACATTTTGGTCTATTAAATGTTCAAACATAGTATCATCTAAAGTAGATGTATTTACCTTAATTTCCAACACTTCATTTTTATGTTCATTGATGAGTGTAATCGCATGATCCATATCTCTTGTGTATTCACCAACAAGTTCTATATAATGAATAAAAGTTTCATTACAAATATGAACAATGGATATCAATTCCTCATCACTTAAATTAGATAAATCTACCATAAGTTTCATCGTTTTACCATCAATAGAATCTCTGATTTCTTCGATTTCATCTTTTACATCATCTATCACATTATTTTTGAATGCAGATAAATTGATCATCATACCAATTTCGGTTGCCCCATTTTGAATAGCATCAATCGCTTCATAAGATTTCACATTTGTTGTTGAAAATCCAAAAGGATAACTTACGACTGTTGCGATTTCTACTGGGGTATTTTTAAGTAGATTGCTCGCTAAAGAAACATAATAAGGTGCAACACAAATAGATGCATAATGATTCTTTTTTGCTTCATCACATAAATGTTCAATATCACGCATAGTAGCGCCTACATTTAAATCCGTAAATTCAATATATGTATTCATAATTACCTCTTTCTATACAAAAAGCCATTATGATAAGGACGAATCATTCCGCGGTACCACCTTATTTCATAATGACTTATGCTCTTTGTCTTTTAACGCAAGATTACGATTTCACTCCAAATATGTATTTCTTTATAAAACTTTGATTCATTTTCACCACCATGAATTCTCTTGCTACCCATTTTATAAATACTAATTTATTTTTCCACATGAAATATATACTTATTATAATATATTCTATTTTAGAATGCAATGTCTTACTTTTGATTATGATTTGCTTTATTTCATTTTTTTTCTAATCTTAATCTTTTTACTTCTCCTGATTTTATTACTAATCTGTTGCTTTAACTTGAATATATATTTTTCTTATTTATAAACAAGTACCCTATATGCTAATCTTCTTCATGTATTTGTTCAATGATATTTTCAATTTTTTTTCCATAATCAATGGATTCATCATAGACAAAAGTAAGTTCTGGAATATGTCTTACCTCCACACGATCTGCTAATTCTTTTCGAATAAATCCAGCGGCATTATTTAAAGCCTTTATCGTTTCATCAATCTTATCTTGATTGAGTACCGTCACATATACTTTCGCAAAACTTAAATCATTGGTTACTTTGCAGTCAGTCACAGTCACAAAACGAATATCACTATCTTTAATCTCATTAGCTAAAATATAACTAATTTCTTTTATAAAATTACTTGCGATACGATCTATTTTTACACTCACATAAATCCCTCTTTTCCATTATAATATAACATATTTATATGAAAAAAGAAAGGACTACCTCTCTATTTCCACCATTTCATATGCTTCAATGATATCTCCTACTTTAATATCATTAAAGTTTTCAATTGTA
>CANQAF010000013.1 GCA_947588975.1 uncultured Bacilli bacterium | reverse complement strand
TACAAAATGATTTTGATGCAATTTATCCATGGAGTGAAATAGAATCATATACATATGATGTTAAGAAAAAAGAAATCACAAGTTGGTATAATGATAATCCAAGTGGCTTTCATTTTGATGGAAGTAATGGAGAAGTATTAACCTATATACCAACATTCTATTATAAGAGATATCAAGAAGGTGGATATGAATATATTCTAATTAGTAATAAAAATCTAGAAGGATATACAAGAAGTGATGCATTTTCAATAGGAAGATATACGATGTCTGGTGATGATAATGCTGTTCATAGTAAGAGTGGAGTACAGCCATTAACCAATAAGACAATAAGTGATTTTAGAGAATATGCAAGAAAGTTAGGCTCAGAATTCAGTCAAATAGATTACCATTATTTTATAATACAATTACTATACTTAGTAGAATATGCAGATTATGATTCACAAGCTAAATTAGGAAGGGGAAATACAAAAAATACAACGTCTATTTCTAGTGGGGAATGTAATGAATTAGGAATGAAATCAGGAACATTAAATGATGATGGACAACATTCTATGATTTATAGGGGAATGGAAGATATTTATGGAAATGTATGGCATTTTGTAGATGGAATTAATATACAGCTACAAGAACATAAAGCATATATATGTTATGATCCAGATAAATACGAATCAGGTAAATTTGATGGATGTTACAAAGAGATTGGATATACAAATGCTTCTAGTAATGGTTATATAACTAAATTAGGATATGATAAAAATAACCCATTAATTGGGTTACCAATAGCTGTAAATGGAAGTGAAAGCACATATATTCCAGACCAGTATTGGCAAAGTCCTGATTCTGATTATGTCATTCCATATATTGGTGTTGGCGGTCGTTGGCTTGATGGTAAAACTTGTGGATTGTGGGATTGGCATTTCATAGTTACATCGACAGGAAAGAATATTTATATTGGGTCTCGACTTATTAAAACTAGATGAAACATGGGCTTGGGGAAAGTTAGTTTCCTATCAATCTACGAAATTAATTTATCTTATCAAAGAAATTTGATGTGTTTAGTCCAAGTTAGTCGGGGGTTCTATTTATGCTCCTTTTGACGGAAATTAAAGCCATGATTTTCAAACTGATTTTTGGCATTTCAGATTTTATAAAAATAAAGTTTAAAAAATAAATAACATTGACATTCTAATGTTTATGTGCTAACATGTATATAGACACGAATTTCAGTGTTTTTTATTTGAAAAAAACATATGATGAAAAGAGGGTGTAATATGAAAGCTTTAGCAAGGTTTTTAGTAGGTGTCAAACAAGAAATGAAAAAAGTAAGATGGCCAAATAAAAAAGAACTTATTACATATTCTACTGCAACAATTGCATTTATTTTAATTTTTGGTTTATTCTTTGCAGGCCTAGATTTTATTATTTCTGGACTTAAGATGGTGGTGAAATAATGGAAAAAGAATGGTATGTTGTTAATACATATTCAGGACATGAAAATAAAGTAAAAGAGAAATTAGAAATGCGCGCTAGTTCTATGGGAATGGAAGATTACATTTATCGTGTTATTGTTCCAGAACAGAAAGAAATAGAAGTAAAAGATGGCGTTCAAAAAGAAAAAATTAAAAAGATGTTTCCAGGATATATTTTAGTAGAAATGGTTATGAATGATGAAGCTTGGTTTATTGTTCGTAATACACCAGGTGTTACAGGTTTTATTGGATCTTCTGGTAAAGGAGCAAAACCATTTCCATTAACCACCCAAGAAGTAGATAAGATTTTGGGTAGTATGGGTATGAGCCGTCTTGAAATTGGCAATACTCTTAATGTTGATGATATGGTAAAAGTAGTCGGTGGACCATTTGCCAATATGTTTGGTAAAGTTAAAACGATTGATATGGAAAATCAAAAATTAGAAGTTGCTTTGGACTTGTTTGGACAAGAAACTATTGTAGAACTTGCATTAACAGAAATTGAAAAAGCATAAAAAGAAAAATAAATATTTACAAAACCACAACTTTGTGGTATTATGAACTCGCTATATATTTTATATATAGATAAAGTGGGAGATGTTTCATGCGGATGTCATTTGAACCACTCGCGAAAAAAATATAGGAGGTGTTTTTCGTGGCAAAACCAATTACGAAGATTATTAAATTACAAATACCTGCTGGAAAAGCTACACCAGCTCCACCTGTTGGAACTGTGTTGGGACCAGCTGGAATCAATTTACAAGAATTCTGTACAAAATACAATGATGCAACAAAAGATAAAATAGGAGATATCTTACCAGTTGAAATTTCTATATATGAAGATAGAACTTTCGATTTCGTAATTAAAACTCCACCAGCTGCATTCTTAATTAAGAAAGTAACAGGAATAAAAAAGGGTTCAATTAAAGGTGCTAATGAGACTGTTGGGACTTTAACACAAGCACAACTTCGAGAAATTGCTGAAATAAAATTGCCAGATTTAAACGCTTATAGTATCGAAGACGCTATGAAAATAGTTGCTGGTACTGCTCGTAATATGGGCGTTAAAATTGAAGGCGAAGAATAATTTACATATAGGCTATGACCTATGTGGGAGGAAAAATCCGCATACACCACATAAGGAGGTAAAAAAATGAAAAAAGGTAAAAAATATGTTGAAGCTTCACAAAAAGTAGATAAAACGAAATTATATACTGTTGAAGAAGCAATGAATTTAGTAAAAGAAACTTCTATTACAAATTTTGATAGTTCTGTTGAACTTGCTATTCGTTTAAATTTAGATACCAAAAAAGCAGATCAACAATTGAGAGGTGCTTTGGTACTTCCTAATGGAACAGGAAAAACACAAAAAGTTTTAGTTATTGCTAAAGGTGCACAAGCAGAAGCTGCTAAAGAAGCAGGTGCTGATTATGTAGGAGATAATGATTTGTTAGAAAAAATTGAAAAAGAAAATTGGTTCGATTTTGATACGATGATTGCAACTCCTGATATGATGCCAGCTTTAGGTAAGATTGGTAAAGTATTAGGTCCAAAAGGATTAATGCCAAATCCAAAAACTGGTACTGTTACCATGGATACTAAAACTGCTGTAGAAGAAGTTAAAAAAGGACGTGTAGAATATCGTACTGATAGTTTTGGTAATGTACATGTCATTATTGGAAAAGTATCATTTGATGCTGCTAAATTAGTAGAAAATTTTAATACCTTTGTATCAATGATTTTAAAATCTAAACCTGCAGTTGTAAAAGGAAAATATATTTTAAATGTATCTGTTTCATCAACTATGGGGCCTGGAATTAAAATTGATACAAATAGTTTTGACAACTAATCAAAGCTGTGGTATAATGAACTTGTTTGTGAAATAATATATAATGTACCGTAGACAGTAGGGGTGAATGATCACTTAATATCCTACCGAGGAACTTGAAAAAATTTTTAAGTCTTTCGGCTCTTACGGTAACTCTGTAAGAGCTTTTTATACGGAACAGTTAAAAGGAGGTGCTTTGAAGAATGGCAAACCAAAAAATTATCGAAAAAAAGTCTACTATCGTAGAAGAAATTGCTGATAAAATGAAATCATCAGCATCTTACATATTCTTTGAATATCGTGGACTTACTGTTGCTGAAACAAATGAGTTGAGAAGAAAATTAAGAGAAACAGGTTCTGAGTTCAAAATTTATAAAAATACATTAGCACTTCGTGCTTTAAATAGTTTGAATGTAGCAATTAATGAACTTGAAGGACCAAAAGCAATTGCGTTTGGACATGAAGATGCAGTTGCTCCAATCAAAGTGTTAAGTGATTTTGCAAAAGATCACAAAGCACTTGAACTCAAAATTGGTGTAGTAGATGGTGAAATTACTGACCAAGCAATGTTAGTAAAACTTGCTTCATTACCATCAAGAGAAGGATTGCTTACAATGTTTGCAAGCGGTCTTATGGGAATTGCAAGAGACTTTGCAATATGCTTAGACTTGCATGCTAAAAATTTAGAAGAAAATAATTAAGGAGGAAAGAAAATGGCAAAATTAAGCGCAAAAGAAATTATTGATTCTTTAAAAGAAATGACTCTTTTAGAGATTAAAGAAGTAGTAGATTTAATGAAAGAAGAATTTGGTGTAGATCCATCTGCAGTAGCAGTAGCTGCTCCTGTAGCAGGTGGTGCATCTGCAGCTCAAGAAGAAGGTCCAAGTACTGTAAATGTTGTACTTGCTTCTGCTGGAGCTAACAAAATTGCTGTTATTAAATTAGTTCGTGATTATACTGGACTAGGATTAAAAGAAGCAAAGGATATTGCTGATAATGGTGGAACTGTTAAAGAAGGAGTTTCTACTGATGAAGCAAACGAAATGAAAGCTAAATTCGAAGAAGCTGGCGCTACTGTAGAATTTAAATAATTAGAAAAAATGGTTAGGCCTATACTAAAAAATTTAGTATGGGCTTTCGCCGTTTATTGATAAAGTAGTATTGTAGGTGAAATATGGCACATTATTTTGAAAATGATGATACACTAAAAAGTAACATACATGAGAGTGTGGCAATCATCAACAAGCAAAAATTTGTCTTTTATACTGACAATGGTGTTTTTTCAAAAAAAGGACTTGATTTTGGAACTAGGACATTATTAGAAACAATTGATACAAATCAAATTCATGGAAAAGTATTAGATTTTGGGTGTGGATATGGACCAATTGGTATCTACATAGCTCATGAATCTGATGCAGAGGTTCATATGATTGATGTCAACAGAAGAAGCTTGGAATTGGCAAGAAAGAATGTTAATACCAATCATGTGAATGTTCAGATCTATGAAAGTAATTTATACGAAAATGTCGATGGAAAATTTGATTATATTATCAGCAATCCACCTATTCGTGTTGGGAAAAAAGTACTTTATCAAATCTTAGAACAAGCAAAAAATTATTTAAAACAAAATGGGCAGCTATGGATCGTTATTCATAAGGATCAAGGCGCAAAAACGACTATAGAATTTTTAAGTCAATTTTATTCTGTAGAATTAAAAAATAAAAACAAAGGATTTTACATTATTTGTGCTACAAATAATTGACATCTAGACATAACTTTGATAAAATTATAAATTGACGCATAACACTTAATTTTTAGGTTTATGTTCTTTTTGCAAATATAGTATATAGGGGTGACACATGGCTTATACAGTTAAAAAATTTGGAGATTATCGCGAAAGAAGAAACTATGCAAAAACAAAAAATGCAATTGAATTAAATAATTTATTAGAAATTCAAAAAAAATCATATGATTGGTTTATTCAAGAAGGAATCAAAGAAGTATTTGAAGATATTTTTCCTGTGGAAAGTTTTACTGGAAATTTAGCATTAGAATTTGGAGATTATTCTTTTGAAGAACCAAGATATTCTATTAAAGGATGTAAAGAAAGATATGCAACATATGCTGCACCATTAAAAGTAGCTGCTAGACTTTACAATCATGAAACGGGAGAAGTAAAAGAACAAGATATTTATCTTGGGGATATGCCAATTATGACTGAATCCGGAACATTTGTCATCAATGGAGCGGAACGTGTTATTGTATCACAATTAGTTCGTTCACCAAGTGTATATTTTGGAAATGAATTAGATAAAAATGGACGTAGAGTGATTACTAGTCAAATTATTCCAACTCGTGGTACCTGGTTAGAATATGAATTGGATGCTAGGGATGTAATCTATGTTCGTATTGACCGTACAAGAAAGGTTCCAATTACAACATTATTACGTGCAATTGGTTTATCTAGCGATCAAGATATTATGGATGTATTTGGAGAAAATAAATACATAGAAAATACGATTCATAAGGATGCTAATAAGAATACCGATGAAGCTTTAATTGATATTCACTCTAAATTAAGACCAGGAGAACCATCAACATTAGATAGTGCAAAAAATCAGTTAATTACTCGTTTTTTCGATGCATTTCGTTATGATTTAGCACGTGTTGGACGTTATAAATTTAATCGTAAATTAAATGTAGTAGATCGTTTACTTGGATGTACACTTGCAGAAACTATTAAAGATGGCAAGAAAGTAGTAGCTGAAAAAGGTACTGTTGTTACTAAAGAAGTATTAGAAACATTAAAGCCTGTGCTTGAAAATGGTTATGGTGTGAAAGAGGTTTTAATTAACCGCGAATTAGATACTTATGATAAAGTACAAGTAATTCAAGTATATTCTAAAGTAAACCCTGATCAAGTAATTCCAGTGATTGGAAATGATCAAACAATTGATATTAAACGTTTAACAATATCTGATATTTATGCATCTGTATCATATTATTTAAATCTTTTAGAAGGTATTGGTAATTTTGATGAAATTGACCACTTGTCAAACCGTCGTGTTCGTCAAGTAGGAGAATTGTTACAAAACCAATTTAGAATTGGTATTAGCCGTATCGAAAGAGTGATTCGTGACCGCATGAGTACGCAAGAAGTAACAGAAGTCACACCAAAGACATTGATCAATATTAGACCATTAACAGCAGCAATTAAAGAATTCTTTGGTAGTAGTCAATTGTCACAATTCATGGATCAAACAAACCCAGTAGCAGAACTTACGAATAAAAGAAGATTATCTTCTTTAGGGCCTGGTGGATTATCTCGAGATCGTGCCGGTATGGAGGTACGTGATGTTAACCCATCTCACTATGGTAGACTTTGTCCAATTGAATCTCCAGAAGGACCAAATATTGGTTTGATTACTTCTTTAGCAAGTTATGCAAGAGTAAATGAATATGGATTTATTATGACTCCATATCGTAAAGTAAAAGATTCTGTTTTAACAGATGAAATTGTTTATATGACAGCTGATGAAGAATTGGATTATTACATTTCACAGGCAACAGTGAAAGTAGATGAACAAAATAAAATTATTGAAGATCGTGTACCAGTACGTTATCATGGTGATACTATTATTGTAGAAAAAGATAAAGTAGATTATGCTGACGTTTCTCCACAACAAGTTGTATCAATTACGACATCAGGTATTCCATTCTTGGAACATGATGATGGAAAACGTGCCCTCATGGGTGCAAATATGCAACGTCAAGCAATTCCACTATTAAAACCAGAAGCTCCACTTGTAGGAACTGGTGTAGAAGCAATTGCAGCAAGAGATTCAGGTGCTGTTGTCATTGCAAAAGCAGATGGTGTAGTTGATTATGTAGATGCGCGTAAAATTTTAGTGAAAACTGTAGGTGGTATGGACACTTATTACTTAAACGGTTTTGAAGAAAGTAATGCTGGAACATGTTATCATCAAGTACCAATTGTAAAATTAGGCGACAAGGTTAAAAAAGATCAAGTAATTGCAGATGGTCCATCTACGGAAATGGGAGAAATGGCGTTAGGTAAAAACGTAACAGTTGCTTTCATGAACTACAATGGTTATAACTATGAGGATGCTGTTATTTTAAATGAACGTTTGGTAAAAGATGATGTATATACATCTATTCATATAGAAGATTATCAAATCGAATGTCGTGATACTAAATTAGGACCAGAAGAATTTACAAGAGATATTCCAAATGTAAGTGAAGAATCTCGCAAAAATTTGGATGAAAATGGTATTATCCGTATTGGAACAGAAGTAAAAGATGATGATATCTTAGTTGGTAAAGTGACACCAAAAGGAATGGCTGAATTAACTAGTGAAGAAAAATTATTACATGCTATTTTTGGTGAAAAAACACGTGAAGTAAGAGATACCTCTTTAAGAGTTCCACATGGTGGTGAAGGTATTGTTCATGATGTAAAAATATTTACAAAAGAAGATACGGATGAACTTCCTGCTGGTGTATCTAAAATTGTACGTGTATATATTGCACAAAAACGTAAAATTTCTGTTGGAGATAAAATGGCAGGACGCCATGGTAACAAGGGTGTTATTTCTCTAGTGTTGCCAGAAGAAGATATGCCATATCTAAATAATGGTCAACCAGTTGATATCTTATTGAATCCACTTGGTGTGCCATCTCGTATGAATATTGGACAAATATTAGAAATGCATTTAGGAATGGCTGCAAAACAATTAGGTATTTATGTAGCAACTCCAGTATTTGATGGTGCAAGTAGAACAGAAATTATTGATGCTTTAAAAGAAGCTGGATTAGATGAAGATGGAAAAGCAGTATTATATGATGGTCGTACTGGAGAACCATTTGATAATCGTATTAGCGTTGGTGTTATGTATATGATTAAACTACACCACATGGTAGATGATAAGTTACATGCCCGTTCAACAGGACCTTA
This sequence comes from uncultured Bacilli bacterium, assembly GCA_947588975.1. Taxonomy (GTDB): domain Bacteria; phylum Bacillota_I; class Bacilli_A; order RF39; family UBA660; genus UBA5026. The sequence continues at coordinate 14,968 of CANQAF010000013.1, read as the reverse complement.
TTCATTAGTAACACAACAACCTTTAGGTGGTAAAGCACAATTTGGTGGACAACGTTTTGGAGAAATGGAAGTTTGGGCACTTTATGCTTATGGTGCAGCTCACGTTCTTCAAGAAATGATTACCATCAAATCAGATGATGTAGTAGGCCGTGTGAAAGTATATGAAGCACTTGTCAAAGGAAATCCAATTCCAAGTTCAGGTGTACCAGAAAGTTTTAGGGTATTAATTAAAGAATTCCAAGCATTAGGATTAGATATTACTGTATTAAATAAAGATGGAAATTTTGTAGAACTAAAAGATTTAGAAGAAGCAGAGGATGATAATTTATTACCTGTTGAAGATATGGAATTTCCAGAAGAACCTCTTCCAGAAGAAGAACCAACTCAAGAAGAGGAAGACGATGAAGAAGAAGAATTTTATGAAGACAGCTTAGATGATTTAACGGATGATGATTTTTTAAATAGTGAGACTGATATGGAAGGGGATGAAGATTAATGGATGTAAATAACTTTGAAGGGTTAAGAATCTCCATTGCTTCCCCTGAAAAAATCAGGGAATGGTCTCATGGGGAAGTAAAAAAGGCAGAAACAATTAATTATCGTACATTAAAACCAGAACGTGATGGTTTATTCTGCGAAAAAATATTTGGACCAACGAAAGATTTTGAATGTTCTTGTGGAAAATACAAAAGACTTCGTTATAAAAATATTGTATGTGACCGTTGCGGAGTAGAAGTTACTCGTTCTAAAGTACGTCGTGAACGTATGGGACATATTGAACTTGCCACTCCAGTATCACATATTTGGTTCTTTAAAGGAATTCCATCTCGTATGGGATTAGTTCTAGATATGTCACCAAGAGATTTGGAAGAAGTATTATACTTTGTTTCTTATGTTGTCTTGGATCCAGGACCTGCACCTTTAGAGAAAAAACAAACAATTAGTGATAAAGAATATCGTGCCTATTATGAAAAATATGGAAATACTTTCCGTGTAGGAATGGGTGCAGAAGCAATTAAAGAATTATTAGAGCAAGTAGACTTAGAAAAAGAAGTCGCTGCAATTAAAGCCGAAATTGAAGAAATTAAAGATTCTGCAAGTCAAAAACGTGTACGTTTGATTAAACGTCTAGATGTACTTGATGCATTCTTAGAATCTGGAAATAAACCTTCTTGGATGATTTTGGATGCACTACCTGTTATTCCACCAGAACTTCGTCCTATGATTCAATTAGATGGTGGACGTTTTGCAACATCTGATTTAAATGATTTATATCGTCGTGTAATCAATCGTAATAATCGTTTGAAAAAATTGATGGAATTGGGAGCTCCTTCTATCATTATTCAAAATGAAAAACGTATGCTACAAGAAGCTGTTGATGCGTTATTTGATAACGGACGCCGTGGCCGTAATATTACGGGAGCAGGAAATCGTCCATTAAAATCACTTTCTAGCATGTTAAAAGGAAAACAAGGACGTTTCCGTCAAAACTTGCTTGGAAAACGTGTAGACTATTCAGGCCGTTCTGTTATTGTTGTAGGGCCAACTTTAAAAATGTATGAATGTGGTATTCCAAAAGAAATGGCTCTTGAATTATTTAAGCCACATGTAATTAATGGCTTAGTATCTAAAGAAATTGCTTCTAATATTAAAGCAGCAAAACGTATGATTGAAAATCAAGATGAACGTGTATGGGATATTGTAGAAGAAAAAATTAAAGAACATCCTGTTATGTTAAACCGTGCACCTACATTACACCGTTTAGGTATTCAAGCATTTGAACCTAAATTGATTGGTGGTCGTGCAATTCGTTTGCATCCACTAGTATGTACCGCGTTCAATGCTGATTTCGATGGTGATCAAATGGCTGTCCATGTACCAATTAGTGTAGAAGCACAAACAGAAGCACGTGTGCTTATGTTAGGTGCTAATAACATCTTGTCACCAAAAGATGGGAAACCTATCGTTACACCAGGACAAGATATGGTATTAGGTAACTATTATTTAACCATTGAAAAATCTGGCCTTCCTGGTGAAGGTAGAGTTTTCAAAAATACTGATGAAGCATTGATGGCATACGAAAGAAGAGAAATTACACTTCATACACGTATTGCTTTACCAATTCGTGGCTTCAAACACAAGGTGTTCCCAGATTCTTATATGAATCAATATTTGGTAACAACTCCTGGTAAAATTATCTTTAATGAAATTTTCCCAGATTCATTCCAATATATTAATGAGGGAACTGATGAAAATATTGAAGGAATTACTCCTAAAAAATATTTAATCGCACCAGGTAAAAATATTAGAGAAGAAATTGCAAATATGCCACTTGTGAAACCTTTTAATAAGGGTGTATTTGGTAAATTAATCGCTCAAATTTATAAGAGATATCAAACAACAGAAACATCTATTATGTTGGATAAATTAAAGGATTTAGGATTCAAATATTCAACATTATCTGGAATTTCTATTTCAATTGATGATATCAAAGAAAGTGAAAAGAAAGATGAAATTGTAGCAAAAAGTCAACAATTAGTAGATCAAGTAAATAAACAATTTAAACGTGGTTTAATTACTGAAGAAGAACGTTATAATAAAGTAATTGAAATTTGGACCAATGCGAAAGCAGAAGTTTCTAAGGAATTAGAACAATGGGTAAAAGATAACAAAGAAAACTCTGTTTCTATGATGATTGATTCTAAAGCTCGTGGAGATATCGGATCTTTAACACAATTAGTGGGTATGAGAGGACTTTTCAGTAAGCCAAATGGTCAATCAGAAGAAATCCCTGTATTATCTAACTTTAGCGAAGGGGTAACGATTAGTGAATTCTTCTTATCTACCCATGGTGCTCGTAAAGGTGCCGTAGATACCGCATTAAAAACAGCAGATGCTGGATATTTAACAAGACGTTTGGTGGATGTTGCTCAAGATATCATTGTCAAAGAAAACGATTGTGGTACTGAACAAGGCGTTGTTGTAGAAGCCTTCTACAATACCGATGGTACTTTAATTGAATCTTTACAAGATCGTATCATTGGTCGTTATACCAATAAGAGAGTAATTCATCCAGAAACAAAAGAAGTGATTGCAGAACGCAATACTTATATTACAGAACAACTTGCGGATAAAATTATTCAAGCAGGTATTACAAAAGTACCAATTCGTACAGTATTAACTTGTAAAAATGATCATGGGGTATGTCGTTACTGCTATGGTCGTAACTTAGCTACTGGTCAAATCGTTGAGATTGGGGAAGCTGTAGGTATTATGGCTGCACAATCTATCGGTGAACCTGGTACACAACTTACAATGCGTAACTTCAATACTGGTGGAGTTGCTGGTGGAGACGACATTACACAAGGTCTTCCTCGTGTTCAAGAGTTATTTGAAGCACGTAATCCAAAGGGAAAAGCAACCATTTCTGAAATCAATGGTGTTGTATCTGAAATCGAAGAAGAAAATGGTAAATTTATCATTTCTGTTCAAAATGATGTAGAAACAAAGAAACATACTTCAAACTATGGTGCGAAGTTAGCCGTTGAAAAAGGTGAGGAAGTCAAAGCAGGACAACGTTTGACACATGGAGCTATTAATCCAAAAGAATTATTAATTGTGACGGATCCAATTACCGTACAACAATATATCTTACTTGAAATTCAAAAAGTTTACCGTTCTCAAGGTGTTGATGTAAGTGATAAACACGTTGAGGTTATGGCAAAACGTATGATTTCTCGTATTAAGATTGTAAATTCTGGTGATTCTTTATTCTTACCAGGAACAATGGTTAATATTAATGAATTTACAGAAGTTAATAAGAACTTAATTCTAGAGGGAAAACGTCCAGCAACTGGTCGACCAGTATTGCTAGGTATTACGAAAGCTTCTTTGGAAACAGATTCCTTCTTATCAGCTGCTTCTTTCCAAGAAACAACCCGTATTTTAACAGATGCTGCAATCCATGGTAAAGTTGATCATTTAAATGGATTAAAGGAAAATGTTATTATTGGTAAATTAATTCCAGCAGGTACAGGTGCAAGAGAATATCGTGATACAAATTATGATCTTGAAGTACCTTATATTAAGGATGAACCATTAGAAGCGTTAGAACAAGAATTAATGGATTAAAAGACTGAAAAAATCAGTCTTTTTTTTGTTCTCAGATTGTCATTTTCTTGACAAATTGTGTATAAAATACTATAATGTAGAAGATACGAAAGTAGGGAAGTACAGTGGATATAGATACAAGATATATCAATCAAATTCAAGTCATAATTAATATGTTTACAATCAAAGATGGTAAATTAAAAGTGTTATTATTTCGCCGTGACGAAGAACCTTTTAAAGGATATTGGATGTTACCTAGTAATTTACTTATGGTAAATGAAACTTTAGAGGAATGTGCTAAGGCTACAATGGATGAATATATTGGAATTGCAGATGTTTATTTAGAACAATGCTATTTATATAGTGAAGTGGATAGATTGCCATCTGATCGTATTTTAGCAAGTTCTTTTATTGCATTAGTAGATAGTAAAACGCTAGAATTGAAGCGTCAATCAAGAAATTTTCATAGTGAATGGTTTCCAATTGATGAAATTCCTAAAATGGTTTATGACTATTCTAGTATTGTTGAAAATGCTACCCAATTTTTAAGAAAAAGAATGTTAAATACGTCTATTTTAAAAAATTTATATCCAAGTGATTTTACACTACCAGAATTACAAGTATTGTATGAACAAGTATTAGGAAAAAATTTAGATCGAAGAAATTTCCGTAAAAAATTTTTACATTTAGAATTGTTGGAAGATACTGGAGATAAGACAGGCGGGCATAATGGAAGACCTGCTAAGTTATATCGTTTTAAAGAAAATATGGGGGATAGAACTTTATTTTAAGTAGGTGAAATAATGAATCAGAGAGGTTTTGGATTACTTGCTATGTGTGGATTTTGTACATTTTTAGGATTATGCTTATTAACATCTGTTTATTACTGCCACAAATTAATAGAACCAACATATTACCATAGTATCGATCATCATGTAAATTCGAATTCTAATATGCACCGAATGTATAATGATTATAGTGATGTAAATGGAATATAAAAATCACCGTTAGGTGACTTTATAAGTATCCAAAATTGATATAAAAAAAATATACGATTCCCGTTGATTAAAAAAAGTTATTTTTAGTAAATAAAAAGTTCTGTTATTACAGAACTTGTTTTTTTTAATGGCGGAGTAGAGAGGATTTGAACCTCCGCGCCAGTTGCCCGACCTACACCCTTAGCAGGGGCGCCTCTTCAGCCTCTTGAGTACTACTCCAGCACATCTACAATTTTACAAGATATTCAAGTATCTGTCAAGACAAGAGATAAAATATATTAAAAAAATGAACTAATGGTAAAGTTCATTTTTAATTTGTTCTATATTTTGATTAAATAGTGTAATATAATTTTCTTTTTCAGAATTTTCTTTCTCTGTTAAATTGGAAAGAGAATGCAATTCTAATATTTGAACAGATGTTTCTGATACTAAAGTAGAAACAGTGTTATTTAATTGATCTGGGTTGAATGTAAAGATATAATGAACATCTCCCTTTTGAATCAAAGCTTTGACATCACTTACTGTTTTTTGTGTTAATGTTTCGTTTTCTTCTAGTGAAATGACATTAAAACCATATTTTTTTAAGAATTCCCAAGCACTGTTATCAACAACGATAGTCTTATAGTTAGCATTTTCACTTAATAATTTTAGATTAGCATCCATATTTGAAATTTCAATTTTTAAAGTTTCATAGTTATTTTCAATTTCTTCAGCAAGATAGTGATTGGTAATATATTCAAGTAACCCATTTTTAATATTGAGGGCTAACATTAAAAAATTTGAAGGATCTAACCATAATTCTTCTTGATGCTCTGTTTTTTCCATACTTAAAGTGGTATCGATAATCATTAGGTTTTTATTATGCTTAAACATTTGTGCCACATAATCTTTTTCCTTACTAAAACCATTAAAAATATACATATTTCCTTTACTATAGTCTTTAATTTGTTTTTCTGTTAATTCATAATTTGCAATATCAACTTCATTTGGATAAATGCTATAAATTGTACTATGGTTTCCATACAACCTTTCAGTAATATATTTAATTGGATGTACTGTAGTATAAATGGTAATATCTTCTAGATTATCTCGCTTGATACAACCAGTAGTACCAATTATTAAAAGCATTGTTACCACATATAATATTTTTTTCATTTCTTCTTCCTTTCTGGGATAGGGTCATATCCACTGGTTCCCCAAGGGTTACACCTTAATATTCTTTTTATAGTATAAAAACTTCCTTTCACACTTCCATAAGTCTCGATTGCTTGTATTCCATATTCTGAACAAGTAGGAATATGTCTACAATTTTGATGGAAATTTCCAGGTATTTTTTGATACATACGAATCAATTTAATTAAAATATGTTTCATATTGACACCACTATTATTATACTAAATTATGTTGTTATTGTAAATAAAATTGAATTGAGATATAATATCAAGTTTTTAAATGATATTTGTTTTGATAAATTGATAAAACAGGTTTTCAATTTCTACAAATTTTGATATAATAAATGAAAGGTGAATGTATGAAAAATATATACGGTTTAACATTGGAACAATTAGAACAATATTTTTTAATGCACAATGAAAAATCCTTTAAAGCAACACAGGTATTTGACTGGTTATATAAAAGAAGGGTTACTTCTTTTGATGAAATGACAAATATCAAAAAAGAAACATTGGAACAAATGAAGCAAGATTTTACGATGAAATCAATTACTTTACTTACTAAAACAGAAGGAAAAGATGTTGTTAAATTTTTATTTGAATTAGAAGATTCTAATAAAGTAGAAGCTGTTTTAATGAAACACGATTATGGAAATAGTCTTTGTGTATCTACTGAAGTAGGTTGTAACATGGGATGTGCCTTTTGTGAAAGTGGACGTTTAAAAAAAGTAAGACATTTGGAAACACATGAAATGGTGCTACAAATTCTTGCAGTAGAGTCTTACTTACAGATTCGTATTTCTCATGTAGTATTGATGGGGATTGGAGAACCTTTTGATAATTATGATCATGTTATTGATTTTATATCTATTATTAATAGTGGCAAAGGGATTGATATAGGAGCACGACATATTACAGTATCTACTTGTGGAATTGTTCCAAAAATTCAAGCATTTATCGAAAATGGAAAACAAGTCAATTTGGCTATTAGTCTACATGCACCAAATAATATTTTAAGAAATCAATTAATGCCAATTAATAAGGTATATCCAATTGAAGAATTAATGAGTGTGTTAAAAAAATATATTGAAAAAACAAATCGTCGTGTGACTTTTGAATATATATTATTAGAAAACGTAAATGATACCGATACTTGTGCAATAGAACTTGCGAATTTATTAAAAGGGATGAATTGTTATGTTAATTTGATTCCCTATAATGAAACAAGTCATATTGAATTTAAAAAAAGTAGCCAAGAAACTATTTTACGATTTTATGATATCTTGAAGAAAAATAAAATTAATGTCACGATTCGAAGAGAGTTTGGTGGCAAAGTAATGGCTGCATGCGGACAGTTGCGTTCCAATTATGAGGAGGCATAAAAATGGAGTATTCTTACTTAACTGATCCTGGGAAAGTCAGAGATCATAATGAAGATAGTGTTATTATTGTTGAAAATTTAAATCAAGAAGTATTACTTGCTGTTGCAGATGGAATGGGTGGCCATTTAGCTGGAGAAGTAGCGTCTAGTATTGCAATTTCTCATGTAGGGAAACGCTTTAAGGAACTAGGTTCCATTGGAGATAAAGAAGATGCTATTCGTTGGTTACAAGAAACTGTAAGTGAAGTCAATGTGTTAATTTATAAATATACCACGGAACATCCAGAAAGTAAGGGCATGGGAACAACCTTTGTGACTGCTATTTTGACAGCTGATTTCTTACTATTTGGAAATATTGGAGACTCTTCTGGATTTGTGATGAAAAAAGGTAAAATTCATAAAATTACGACAGATCATACATTAGTCAATTTACTTGTAAAATCTGGAGAATTGACTGAAGAGGAAGCGAAAGAACATCCAAGGAAAAATGTACTTATGAAGGCATTGGGAGCAACAACAAATGTAGATATGGATATTTTTGATGTTGATATGGATATTGAAGGAATTATGTTATGTAGTGATGGTGTTACAAATATGCTAGATTTTGAACAAATAGAAAAAGTTTTAAACGAAGAATTAACAGCAGAAGAAAAAGTCCAAAAATTAATTCAAAAGTGTAATAATCGTGGTGGAAATGATAATATTTCTGTTGCATACTTAAATAAAGGTGGTGAAGCCAAATGATTACAAGAGGACAAAAAATAAATGACCGTTATCAAATTATTCGTACAATTGGTGAAGGCGGAATGGCTAATGTATATTTAGCACGAGATTTAATCTTAGATCGTGATGTAGCTGTTAAAATACTAAGAGGCGATTTAGCAAATGATGAAAAATTTGTAAGAAGATTTCAACGTGAAGCAATTTCTGCAAGTAGTTTAAATCATCCTAATATTGTAGGAATGTATGATGTTGGAGAAGATGATGGAAATTACTTTATTGTCATGGAATATGTAGAAGGAAAGACACTCAAAAGTTTAATCAAAAGAAGAGGTGCTTTAACACTTCCTGAAGTTATCGATATTATGTTGCAATTAACTAGTGGAATTGCTTGTGCGCATGATAGTTATATTATTCATAGAGATATTAAGCCACAAAACGTTTTAATTTTAGATGATGGTACTGTGAAAATTACGGATTTTGGAATTGCGATGGCTTTAAATAGTAATGAATTAACACAAACTAACTCCGTAATGGGCTCTGTTCATTATTTACCACCAGAACAAGCGAATGGAAATGGATCTACCATTAAAAGTGATATTTATTCATTAGGTATTTTAATGTTTGAACTTTTAACTGGTAAACTTCCATTTAAAGGAGAAAATGCCGTTGAAATTGCAATTAAGCAAATGAAGAATCCAATTCCAAGTGTTTGTGATATCAATCCAGATATTCCACAAAGTATTGAAAATGTAATTCTAAAAGCGTGTGCAAAAAACCCTAAAAATCGTTATGAAAATGTTATGGAAATGCATAACGATATTGAAACAGCTTTAAATAAAGAACGTATGGATGAAAAGAAATGGGTTTATCCATATCCAGAGCAAGAAGCGGAAGAAAAAGTAAATGTAAGCCGATTTAGAAAAAATCAAGAAAAACGTAATTCTGAAAAAGAACAAAAAGAAGATAAAAGGGAAAACAAAGCAATCATTATATTGGGAGTTATTTGTGCTTTAGTAGCATGTATCATTGGCTTTATAATGCTCGTTTTACCAGCTTTGACAAAAGTTCCAGATGTTGAAGTTCCAGATGTATCTAGAATGTCTGTTGTTACGGCAGAATCTACTTTAAAAAAGGAAGGGTTTGAAGTAGCAACTGAAGTAGAAGAAGAATATCATTCCGAGATCGAAGAAGGTTTGATTATCGGTACAAATCCAAGTGCAGGTAGAAGTGTAAAAAAAGGAACTACTGTTACTTTGATAGTTTCTAAAGGATTTCAAGGTATTGTTGTTGAAAACTACGTAAATCAAAATATTGTAGCTGTAAAGGCAAAATTGGATGCAGCAGGGATTGCCGTTATTATAAAAGAAAAAGAATTTAAAGATACTGATGAACAGGAAGCAGATATCATTTTAAGTCAAGATAAAACAGAAGGTACCAAGATGACTAAAGGGGATACTATTGAGTTTGAAGTTTCTAAATTAATAACCGTATATCCTGATTTTGTAGCTGAAGATTGGACTTATGAAGGTATAGAAGAATTTTGCGCAAAATATAATGTTACACTCAAGAAAACAGAAAAAGAAGATGCGAGTGTACCTGAAGGGACTATTTTAGAGCAAAGTAGGACAGCTGGTAGTAAAGTAGTAAGTGGAGTTACTTTAAATATTACAGTTTCTAAAAAACCAGTAGTAGTGGAAGAGCCAAAAGAAGAATCCCCAAAAGAAGATCCATCAAAAGAAGAAACTTCAAAAGAAGATCCATCAAAAGAGGAAAATAAAACAGGTGAATAATGCAAGGAAGAATTATTAAGTTAATTAGTAATGATTATACTGTCATATCTAATGGGAATGAGTATATATGTAAAAGTAGAGGGAAGTTCCGAAATTTACATGTAACTCCATTGGTTGGAGATTATGTCAAATTTGATGAAAAAAATCATTATATATTAGAAATATTACCAAGAAAAAATGAATTAATTCGACCACCTGTTGCAAATATTGATCAGGCAGTTATTGTAACAAGTGTGAAACATCCTGATTTTTCTACTTATTTATTAGATAAATTATTAACTATTATTGAATTTCATAACATTATTCCTATTATATGTTTTACCAAATTAGATTTACTATCTACAGAGGAATTAGAACATATAAAGTCTTATATTTCTTATTATAAACAAATTGGTTATACAGTGTTTGAAAATACGGAGTTAGAACAAATTAAGAAAATATTTCAAAATAAGACAACTGTTTTCACAGGACAAAGTGGTGCAGGAAAATCGACTCTGTTAAATCATTTGGACTCTAGTTTAGCGTTAAAGACAGATGATATTTCTTATGCATTAGGTAGGGGAAAACATACAACTAGGCATACTGAATTAATTCCTATTTATGAAGGCTATGTTGCTGACACGCCAGGATTTTCTGCGATTGAGTTTATTGATATGACTGCTGCTGATATACGAGATAACTTTGTTGAGTTTAATCAATATCGTGATCAGTGTGAATATAGAGATTGTATGCATTTATCAGAAACCAATTGTGCAATTAAAGAAAAAGTTAAATCAAAAGTGATTTGCCAAAGTAGATATGATAATTATGTAAATTTTGTAACCAGAAAAGAGAGAAGAAAAGAATGAAAGTAGCAGTATCTATTTTAAGTATAAATGACAATTATTTAGAGAAAATTGTTGCTTTAAATGAAACGGATTGTGATTATATTCATTTAGATGTAATGGATGGAAAATTTGTCAATCATGTTACAATGAATGATAATATGTTAATCGAATATGCTAAGCATGTGACTAAACCAATTGATATTCATTTCATGGTATCTGATGTTAAAAGTTATATTGATAAATATTTAGTTCTTCAACCAAAATATATCACTTTCCATTACGAAGCAGTTCTTCATCCTCAAAAAATAATTCAAAAAATAAAATCTACAGGAATCAATGTTGGAATATCCATAAAACCCAATACACCAGTATCAGTATTATTACCATATTTAAAATATTTGGATTTAATTCTGGTAATGAGTGTAGAACCTGGAATGGGCGGACAAACTTTTATAACAAATACTGCATCAAAAATTCAAGAACTTCAACACTTAAAAGAACAGTATGGATATCGTTACCAAATTGAAGTAGATGGTGGTATTAATGCAAATACTATCAAACAGGTGCAAGGTGCAGATATTGTTGTATCGGGAAGTTTTGTTACAAATTCTATGAATTATCAAGAACAAATTAATTTATTAAGAAAATAGAATTAAATTCTATTTTTTTTTAATTTCAAAAGGAAATAGCAAAGTATTTTTGTAGGATATATATGAGGAGGAAATTTATGCAAAAAATAGTAAAAAAAATAAGTTGTATGTTATTCATTATTGGTATGATAGTTGGACTTTATATAGAAAATGTTCATGCCGATATCAATAATGATTATTTTTATAAAGGGGAGTATTTAGATAATACTTATGTTAAAAAAGTAAAATCGAATGGAGAAGAAAGATGGGAAACTGCAATTTTTCTAAGAAGGTCAGATGGTATGTTTGCATACTGTCTTCAGCCATTTATAGAATTTGCACAAGGAAAAGTAATGACTGCACAGGATAGTGATTATGAATTGATTACAAATATGACACCTGATATGTGGCATCGCGTAGTATTATTATCTTATTATGGCTATGGATATGGAAGTCATACAGATGAGAAGTGGTATATTATTACACAAATGATGATATGGAAAACTGTGGATCCTACAAGTGACTTTTATTATACAGATCAGTTGAATGGAAATCGAATTACTCGGTATACAACTGAAGTATCTGAATTAGAACAATTAGTCACAAATCATTATATGCAACCAAGTTTTAGTGGTACAAGTCAAACAATTTCTATTGGTCAATCTATTACACTTACGGATACAAATGGTGTTTTATCTAATTATAAAGTGACTTCAAGTCCAAATGTAACAACAAGTATTGATGGAAATCAGCTACAAATTACTGCAAATCAAGTAGGAAATGTTCAATTGCAACTTACAAAGAGTGATATTAAGTACCCAGTTCCACCTATTATATATGTGGATAGTGAATCACAAAATATGTTTGTAGTTGGATCATATGATCCAATTTCATGTGATATTAATCTTAACATAGTTGGAGGAAAAATCCAATTAACAAAAGTAGATAGTGAAACCAATACGACAAATGCACAAGGGCAAGCGACATTAGTAGGAGCTATTTATCATGTATTGAATGATAGAGGTGAAAAAGTAGCGGAACTTACTATAGGAAATGATAAGAAAGCTATTACAGAAATGTTACCATATGGAACATATACAATCAAAGAAGTGTCTAGTAGCACAGGATATTATATCGATAATACTGTTTATTCTGTGACAATTGATTCAATGGATACGCAAAATGTGACTGTGAAAGAACAAGTCATAAAGGGAAAAATTCAAGTAAAAAAATTAGATAGTGAAACGAAACAATGTAAGGCACAAGGCCAAGCAAGTTTAGTAGGAGCAAAATATGGTATCTATGATTGGAATGATCAATTAGTTGATACATTGACAATCGGAAATGATTGTAGTGCCACTTCAAAAGAATTGGTATATGGAAATTATACGGTGAAAGAAATATCGCCATCTACAGGTTATTATAAAGATGTAAATGTATATTCAGCCAATGTGATTAGTAAAGAGATAGTAACTGTAACTTCGAAAGAAGATATTATTAAAGGTCGTATTAAAGTAATTAAGCATGATAGTGAAACGAAACAATGTAAAGCACAAGGACAAGCTACTTTAGTAGGTGCAAAGTATGGTATTTACGATTGGAATAATCAATTGGTCGATACTTTAATCATTGGAGATGATTGTAGTGCCACTTCGAAAGAATTGGTATATGGGAATTATACGGTAAAAGAAATATCGCCATCTACAGGTTATTATAAGGATACTAAAGTCTATAAAGCCAATATTCAAAATAGTAATATTATTTCTATTACTTCACTAGAAGATGTAATCAAGAATGATATTAGTATTTTAAAACAATATGATTATGTAGATGGGAATTCTGCGATATTAAATGCTGAACCAAATGTTACATTTGAAATTTATGATCCAAATGGAATGAAATTTGATGAAATTACAACAGATAAAAATGGATATGCATCGATTACATTGCCATATGGAGTATGGAGATTTCATCAAGTAAATACGCATACAGGTTTTGAAAAGATTTATGATTTTTATGTAACAGTAGATAGAAACAGCGAATTACAACAATATTACAATATATTAAATAATAAAATCTCTGCTTATTTACAAGTAGTAAAAATTGATTCTGAAACAGGACATGCAATCGCAATTGCAAACACGAAATTCAAAATTTATAATGAGGATACCAAACAATTTGTTAGTCAATATGTTGGTGGAAAAGTCTATGATACATTTGAAACAGATGAATCAGGGAAATTTACTACATATTTAAAACTAGAAGCAGGACATTATAAATTAATTGAAATTGATTCTCCACATGGATACTTATTAGATCACGAAGGAGTTGAATTTACAATTGGTGATGATACACATTATGAGTATTCTACTTATGGGACATTTGTTACTGTCTATTATGAAAATCAACCGATTAAAGGACAAGTAGAAATTTATAAAAAAGGAGAGTCATTTGTTGTCGAAGATGCATCTTTTGATTATGTAGCAATTCCATTAAGTGAAGTAATCTTTCATATTTATGCATTAGAAGATATTAAAACTGCAGATGGAAATTGTATTTATTATCATAAAGATGATTTAGTAGAAGTTTTAACAACAGATCAAAATGGATATGCGATTAGTAAGGAACTTCCATTAGGAAAATATTATATAGTGGAAGTACAAACAAATGAAGATTATATACTAGATTCGACACCATATCAGTTTACGTTTACAGAAGAGGCTAATCGTACTCGTATTGTTTATGAAACATATCATAAATTGAATGCATTAAAGAAAGGAGATTTGGAATTTACCAAAACAGATTTATCAACGAGTGAGTCTATCCCAAATACCTGGATTGAAGTATATACAGAAAATGATGTACTCATTTTTTCAGGAAGAACAGATAATAATGGACAAATTACGATTAGAGATTTAAAATGTGGAAGATATTATATTTTAGAAAGAGAAGCATCAGAGGGGTATCTTTTAAATACTGAAAAAATGTATTTTGAAATTTTAGAAAATAATCAAATTGTAAAAGCAACTATGACAAATGAAAAAATGAAATCTACAATTCAAATTCATAAAGTAGATGAAAAAGGACAAGCACTATCCGGAGTCAAGATAGGAATTTATCAAGATAATGGTACTTTATTAGGCGAATATATTACAGATAAATACGGTAACATTGAATTAGAACTAGAATATGGGAAGTATTATTTTCAAGAACTAGAAACAATTGAGGGTTATGTATTAAATACTGAAAAAGTAGATTTTAGTGTAACCGAAAATGGAACCATCATCGAAAAAAGTTTAGTGAATGAAAAAATTCGGTCAACAGTTAAAATTCATAAA
>CANQAF010000012.1 GCA_947588975.1 uncultured Bacilli bacterium | reverse complement strand
TTACAAAAACATATGAAGCAACAGAAGCAGGAGAATATACAGCATGGGTAAAAGATAAATATGGGAAAGTAAGTTCTCAAGATTTTACAATCAATCAAAATGCATTTTGTGCATACGCAGTTAATTATACGTGGGATTTTACATATAAAGGACAAGTAGACACATGGACAGTACCATGTAATGGAACTTATCAATTAGAAGTATGGGGTGGCAAAGGTTCTACTGTAAACAGTTCTAGTGGTGGATATGTTGGTCAAGGTGGTAATGGTGGATACTCAAAAGGATACAAAACATTATCAGCAAATGAACAATTATTTATTGTCTGTGGAGGTGGTGGTGTAACAGATTCTGCTTCAACATACAATGGTGGTGCTGGAAGTTATACAGTAGGTAATGATTATCGCAGTGGTGCAGGTGGAGGAGCAACTCATATTGCAACAACCGATCGCGGTGTATTATCTAATTATAATTCTTACCGTAATGAAGTATTAATTGTTGCTGGTGGCGGTGGAGGTGGAACTACACATTATGCTGCAGGACAAGCTGCAGGTGGAACAGGTGGTGGAACAACAGGTGGTAATGGAGCTCAAGCAAATCGCCGTTCTGATTCAAATGGTACTATACCAAATGGTGGTACACAAGCAGGTGCTGGTACTAATGGAGTCAAAGCAACATTTGGCCAAGGTGGGGCAAGTACAGGTTGGAATGGTGGCGGCGGAGGTGGCTGGTTTGGTGGTAATGGTGCATCATACGGTCCATCAGGTGCCGGAGGATCTGGTTACATCGGTGGAGTTCCAACAATTGTGGTAAATGGTACTACTTATACTCCATCTACACAAAATGGTGCTAATGCAGGATCAGGAAAAGCAAAAATTACATTAATATCTATTGATTCATAAAAAGAAGGTGAAACTTTCTTTTTTCTTTATATTTTGTTATAATAATTTGGTGGTGAGAGTATGAAAAAAATATTTAGCATAGCTGTAACAATAATTATTTTTGATCAAATAATGAAATATGTATTTTGTAATGCGATCAATATGGGTGAGAGCATTATAATAATTCCCAATTTTTTTTCATTCACTTTAGTTAAAAATACAGGAGTTGCTTTTAGCTTATTTTCTGGCTCACAAATTCCAATTATTTTATTGGCTATTATGATTATAATTGGATTATTTAAATGGATTCAAAAACAAGAATTAACAATATGGAAAGTAATTGCCTTTGGACTTTTATATGGTGGAATATTTGGAAATTTAATCGATCGTATTTTTCGAGCAGGAGTGATTGATTATTTAGATTTTACAATTTTTGGTTATTCTTTTGCGATTTTTAATTTTGCCGATATATGTGTAGTATGTGGGGCAATTCTTATGATGGCTATTTTTTGGAAGGAGGACTGGCAATGCAAACATATGAAGTAGAAATTGATCATAGTGGGGAACGTTTGGATACTTACTTGACGCAATGTTGTGATTTAAGTCGAAGTAAAATTCAAGAAATGATTATAAATCAACAAGTGTTAGTTAATTCTAAACCTGCCAAAAGTAGTTATCTAATTAAAGAAAAAGATAAAATAGAAGTTGAAGAATATCATGAAGAACCTATGGATTTAAAACCAGAAAAAATGGATTTAGATATTGTCTATGAAGATGATGATATAATTGTAGTAAATAAGGCAAATGGAGTAGTAGTACATCCTGCAGTTGGGAATCCTAGTGGAACATTAGTAAATGGACTTTTATATCATTCTCAAAAGTTGAGTTCTATTAATGGAGAATTTCGACCTGGCATTGTACATAGGATTGATGCCGATACAACAGGTCTATTAGTAATTGCCAAAAATAATAAAGCACACGAATCTTTAGCAAAACAATTAGAAGAAAAAACAACAACTCGTAAATATGTAGCATTGGTATGGGGTATAGTGAATACTGATACAGGTACTATTGATGCTCCAATTGGAAGAGATTTGCATGACCGTAAAAAAATGGCTGTGACAGATGTTAATAGTAAACGTGCTATTACTCATTTTAAAGTATTGGAACGATATTCTAATGCTACATTACTAGAATTACAACTAGAAACGGGAAGAACACATCAAATTCGTGTTCACATGAATTATATTGGCTATCCAATTGTCAATGACCCTGTATATGGACATCGTAAAAAAATAGACGATACAGGTCAATGTTTACACGCAAAAACACTGGGATTTATCCATCCTACTACTAATCAGTATATGGAATTTACCAGTGAATTACCTGAATGTTTTATGAATGTTTTAAAGCAAGTTACAAATTCATAAAATATATTGATAAACTTAAAATACTTGCAAATAAGCACCAAAATAAGTATGGAAGCAAGAACAGACTTGCTTTTTTATTCAGTGATTTTGTTTCATAATATAAGAATAATGCTGTAATTAGTGTCGCAATGGCATCGACAAATCCTAAAAAAGTATTTTCTAAAGTAAAAAAGAAAAATGTAAATAACTGATTCAATATATAATTACTAATGAGTGCATTTCGATAACCTGGAATTTCTTTTAAATGATATTCTTTTAAAATGAGATAAATACTAATTGCAATTAAAATATATAAAATTGTCCATATAATTGGGAAAAGAATTCCGGGTGGAGCAAAAAATGGTAAATTTAACGATTTATAATAACTGATATTGCTTGAAAATAAAAATCCTCCTAAAAACCATGGAACTAAAATAATAATAAATTGGATTATTTTTTTCAACAGTTTCACCTCTTTACTTATTCTATGAAATAAGGTACAATATTATTACTGACTGGAGGAAATTATGGAAGAAGTTATGTTAGAAAAAAGTGATGAACTTGTAATGAAACTTTTACATTTTTTTATTACTGAACAAGGTTATAGTCCAATTGTATTACATGGCGCAAAAAATGAAATCTGGTTAGAAAATTTAGAAAATTCTTATCAGGTTGTTCGCATTGTATCAAATTATATTCATAATGATGAACAGATGAGTTTTGATTTATATCGTACAGAACAAATTTTAAAAAGGGTAAAGAAAAAGACTTGCTCTTTCCATATGGAAGCATTATCTTTATTTGTTAATTTAGGAGATAGTGTTCATATGAATGATTATACACATGTTGGTAGTATTTCTTGTGCAAATGTGAAAAAAATATCTGATTTAAAAAAATATCCATTTATTATTGATGAATTTCCTACTATTACAAAAAAAACTTCTTTTAAAGAAAAGGGAGTAGAACTATTCATGAAGATTACTAAGGATATTAGTTTAAAAAACGAGGAAGAATCTAAAAAAGCCAATCAAGTATTTGAACCAAAAAAACCAGTTGTAACATATATATTGATTGCTATTAATACCATTATGTTTTTAGCAATGTATTTTTTTGGGAATGGCAGTGAAAATGTCTATACATTACTTCATTTTGGAGCAAATTATGGACCTTTGGTTCGTGCAGGAGAATATTATCGATTACTAACAAGCGCATTTTTGCATATTGGAATCCTTCATTTTTTAATGAATAATTATGCTTTATATGTAATTGGAACACAACTGGAAAGTTTTTTAGGAAAAGCGAAGTATATTTGTGTATATTTGTTTAGTGCCATTGCTGGCAATTTACTTTCTATCGTATTTTCTGATTATGTAAGTGCAGGTGCAAGTGGAGCTATCTTTGGATTATTTGGTTCTCTTTTATATTTTGGATATCATTATCGCATTTATTTAGGTACTGTTTTAAAATCACAAATTATTCCACTTATTTTAGTGAATTTAATTATGAGTTTTGTGATTCCAGGAATTGATGCTGCTGCTCATATCGGTGGACTCGTTGGTGGAGCGTTAATTACTATGGCATTAGGAGTTCCTTTTAAATCGACGCAATTTGAAAAAACAAATGGTTGGATTTTGACTCTTATATTTATTTTGTTTTTATGGTTCATGGCATTTCATGGACTTGTATTGTAAAGTAAATGAAAACATAGAAAATAGGTTGAAACGTTTTCTATGTTTTTTGTTATAATAAAATTAGAAGGTGGATGTTATGAAGAAATCAAAAATCATTTTTATAATACTTGGCATTATTTTAATTGGTGGATTAATTGGAGTAGCGATTTGGATGTTCACAAAATCTCCAAAAGAAGAATCAATAGAAGAACCAATACCTGAGGTACCAGTTCCAAAATTACAGATTATTGATGAAGAATCTAATAGTAGACCAATTGCAGTTATGATTAATAATCATGCACAAGCAAGAAGAAATCATGCGGGGTTACAAGATGCTTATGTTGTTTATGAAATGATTGTAGAAGGTGGGTTAACACGATTAATGGCGGTTTTCAAGGATCAAGATACAGACCGTATTGGTTCTGTTCGTAGCTCGCGTCATAATTATTTAGATTATGCATTAGAACACGATGCAATTTATGTGCATTTTGGATGGAGTCCTCAAGCTGAAAGTGATATTCGTACATTAGGTATTAATAATATTAATGGCCTTTATGATAATGGATTTTATAGAGATTTTTCATTAGGTGTTGACTATGAACATACAGCATTTACAAGTATGTCAGCTATTCGAGAAACCATATCACAAAAAGGTTACCGTACAACATCTTCACAACCATTATTATTACAATATAGTATTGATGAAATTGGTTTGGACGGTAGAGAAGATGCCATGATTGCAAATAGTATTTCTCTTCGTTATTCGGCATATGTGACATCATCTTATGTATATGATCCTGAACAAAAAGTATACGATCGTTCTGTGAATGGAGAGATTCATAAAGATGCTGTTACTCAAGAACAATATCATTTTAAAAATATTATTATAGCAAGTGTAAACAATTATAATTTGGATTCTTATGGAAGACAAAATTTAGATACAGTTGGTACTGGCAGTGGATATTTTATAACAGATGGATATGCGGTTCCAATCACTTGGAGTAAACCATCTAGACAAGCACAGACAGTATATAGTTATATGGATGGAACAGAAATTACTGTTAATGACGGAAATACGTTTATTCAAATTTTTCCAACATACCAAACAGCAGTTATTTCATAATAAAAGCGTTGAAAAATCAACGCTTTTTTGATTCTTTTAAAATAAATTATTAAAATGTTATAAAAATAATGATTATTTTTTCAAATCTATGATATAATGTAATAGTACTTGAGGTGAAGATAAAATATGGTTGATTATCATCAAGATAAGCATTATATTCGATTTGTAAAACCGATTTTAGAAAATAAAGAATTTAATCAAATAGGAACAATTGAACATCATGGAACAACACGTATGAATCATTCGATTCGTGTTTCATATTATTCTTATAAACTAGCTAAACTATTCCACTTAGATTATGATCAAGTGGCTCGTGCTGGACTTTTACATGATTTCTTTTTAGATCGTACGACAGATTACAAAAAATCAAAAGACAAAGTAATCTTATTTACAACTGGTCATCCGAAAGTGGCTTTAGAAAATGCAAAAAAACATTTTAAACTTACGGAAAAAGAAGAGGATATGATTAAAACACATATGTTTCCTGTAGATTATCGTATTCCAAAATATGCAGAAAGTTGGATTATTTGTTTGGTGGACAAGTGTGTAGGTGTCTATGAATTTGGCCGTAAATTTAAATTCCAATTATCATATGCAGTCAACTTTTCTATGTTGTTTTTACTGAATATACTAAAATAGGATTTTTTTCCTGTTTTTTTATTATAAAAAATATGTTACAATATAAATAGGTTCTCGTAGCTCAGCAGGATAGAGCAGTCCCCTCCTAAGGGACCGATACGGGTTCGAGTCCTGTCGGGAACACCATTTTATAAAAATAATTTTATTGATAGATTTTAAATGAGTTTGATAATATTCGTAATGATGATAAAAATAAAAATATTATTTACAACAAACATACAAAATTATCATATTATATGATGTATGCAAGTTGTCAAATGATCTGTAAAATTGATTTGACAGATCATAGCGATTATGTATATAATAAATATGTAAATATATATTAAGTAGAATCGTAGGTTTTATTTGATATATAGGTTTTTTTTAAGGAGGAAATTATGAAAAAACACTTTACATTTTTAGCAGGAAGTATATTGTCAATTGCAATATGTTTATTATTATTACCAAATGTAAAAGCACAAGCGGTTACAGATGATACACTTCCAAAAGCACAAATTGAAATGAAAGTATTAGGAGATGGGTATTTCTACGTTGGTGAATTAAACAATTTTACCATTTCTACGATACCAGAAAATGCTGAAGAAGCAAAAAAAGTTTATATTTATGGAACAGGAAATATCAATGATGAATCTGGTTTAGATATTCTTGAATATCAAGAGGGATCTGAATGGAAAAACTTAATAGGGTTACCATTTGGAGTAAAAGGAGTAGGTTTTCCTTTACAAAATGCAACAAGTACATTTAGAGCTCAATTTAGTAAAGCAGGAACATATAAAGTTACATATAGAATATTAAGAGCGAGCGATGATGTAGTAATTGCTGAAAATGAATTAACAATAGAAGTAAAAGATACAAAAGAAGTTGCTACAGAAGAAGAATTATTAAGTGCTCTAGCAAATAATCAAATAAAAGAAATTAAATTAACAAATAATATTGAAGTTACAAATAAAGTCAATGTTACAAGAAATGTAACAATTGATGGTCAAAATCATAGCATTACTTTTAAAGATGATACCACTGGATGGAAAGGTAATTATGTTTTACAAGTATATAATACCACTGCAACTATCAAAAATGTAGTGTTAGCTGGTGGCGATGCTGCATTATTAGTCAATGGTTCTAATGTTACATTAGAAGGAACAATTAATGTTTCTGAAAATGAATTTGGTGGAATTGAATTATCACAAGGAACTGGTATAACAAATACATCAAAACTTACTTATGAAAATGCAACTTTAGTAAATACAACGGAAAAATATAAACAGCCTACCGTATGGACTGTTGGAACAAATAATAGTTTAGTAGGAACAATTCCATTCACTGCAACTACTTTAGTGGTAGAAGGGCAAACACAATATTATTTGGATATTCTTAATTCAGTAGATACACCTAGTAATCAAATTACAGAACAATTAGTAGATAGTTCTGCTGAACAAATAGAGGTACTTGCGTCTGCATCAGATTATATTTCTAAAGAAGTATTAAATGAATTAAAAGGAAAAGATGTAGATGTAGTAATTGAAGTAGAAAATGGAGTAGAGATATCTTTTAATGGAAAAGATATCAAAACTGACTTTACAAAAGATTTAAATTTAAATATTGAAGTTACAAAACAACAACCATTTGAAAGTCATATTCTTGACAATAGTACTTCTAAACTCTTGTTTATAGATTTAGAGTATTCAGGAACGTTGCCAACAGGAACTAAGGTTACATTTGATGCAACAGATATGTATTCTGCAGGAGACACAGTTGCATTATATTACTATAATAGTAAAACTGATACAGCAGAATTAATATCAAAGAACGTTACAATCGATAAGAATGGAAAAGCTACTATTTTGATAGACCATGCTTCTACATACTTTTTATCAAAAACAACCATTGATACTTCAGATGATTCTGACGATGACAAAACAACAGGAAAAGATGACGATAGTAACACTAATGATGATAATGATCACGATAATGATCAATTGGATGATACTCCAAATACAGGTATTATACATTATATGGAAATAGCTGGAGCTATGGTACTCGTTTCACTCGCAGGAATTACAGTTTTAGAAAAAAGAATCAAATAATATATAAAAACATAGAGTAGTAATATCAAAATTTACTACTCTAATTTTATAAAGGAATAAACGATGAATAAACAGGAATATAAAAATTCATCTAAAACGAAAAAAAAGCGTCGTAAAATTGTGATTCTATTCGTATTTGCATTGTTAATTTTATTGTTTCTAATTGGAACAATATATCTAGGTTATCATTTGTATCATAATTATAAAAATTATAAAGATTACACACATATATTAGAAAAAATCATAGTGGATGATACACAAATCACTGAGGAAAAAACAGAAAGAATGTTAAAAATTGAGGAACTTCGAAAACAAAATACTGAAGTGATTGGTTGGCTTGAAATAAGTGGAACAAGAATTAATTATCCAGTGACACAAGGACTCGATAATGATTTTTATCTATCCCACAATTATAAAAAAGAAAAGTCCACTGCGGGAAGTTTATTTTTAGATAAAGATTATGATTGGAATCATGGCAGTACAAATTATTTAATATATGGTCATAGAACAAAACAAGGATTAATGTTTGAAGATTTAATAAAGTATGCGAAAGAAGAGTTTTATCAAGAACATAAAACCATTCGATTCACGACCATTAATGATGATTGTGAATATGAAATATTAGCTGTATTTTATTCAAGAGTATATTATCAAAGTGAGAAAAATGTATTTCGATATTATTATTTTGTAAATGCTAAAAATGAGAAAGAATATGATGATTTTATCAATAATGCTAAAAAAAATAGTATATATGAAACGGGTGTAACCGCAAATTATGGAGACCAACTATTAACTCTTTCTACATGTGAATATTCTCAAAAAAATGGAAGATTTGTAGTTGTAGCAAAGAAAGTATCTCATTAAATAGTTAAAGTCTAGATAGATTATAAAAATTAATGTAACAATATTTACATTAATTTTTTGTTTTGGGTGTAATTCAAGTGATATGTGAAATATAACGTGTTAAAAATTACTACCATCTAAAATATAATTTTATGTTATGATATTATTGTGGTGATTGTAATGATTTTAAATGTTAGTGGTAGGACAGATATTGTTGCTTTTTATACAAATTGGTTTATGAAACGTTATCAAGAGGGGTTTGTTGATGTAAGAAATCCATTTTATCCTAAACAGGTGAGTCGAATTTATTTTGATCATGTTGATGCCATTTTGTTTTGTACCAAAAATCCAATTCCAATCATTCCCTATATAAATACAATTAAAAAACCAATTTTATTTCATATAACATTAACACCTTATCGAAAAGAAATAGAACCACATGTTCCACCTAAAGGAACTATTATAAATGCAATTCAGCAGTTATCATCTATGATTGGTCCCGATGCAATTTATGTTCGATATGATCCTATTTTTATTAGTGATACTTATACATTAGAATACCATATAAAAGCTTTTTCTCATTTATGTAGTTTACTAAAAGGTTATGTAAAAACAATAATTGTATCTTTTATGGATGACTATAAAAACGTAAGAAAACATCAATATCAATTACATTGGAAAACGTTAGATGAAAAAGATTATGAGACAATTGGACGCAATTTTTCTTCCATTGCAAAACAAAATGGAATGATTGTGCAAACTTGTGCCGAAAAAAGAAATTTAGTAGAATATGGTTTTCAAAAAGGAGATTGCCTTTCTTTAGAATTTGTAAAGAAACTAACTGGAAAAACTAGTAAGAAATGGAATGCACGAAATAATAAAAATTGTAATTGTGCTCAAATGGTAGATATTGGTGTATATAATTCTTGCTTTCATTTTTGCAAATATTGTTATGCTAATTATGATGAGGAACAAGTGAATGAAAATAGACATCAACATGATGATAGTTCTTCTTTGCTAGTTGGCCATTTATGTGATGATGATGTCATAAAGGAAAGAAAAGTGTAAAGCAAAAAAATATCTTACGTAAGAAAAGATCTGTTTATGATATAATAAATATAGGAGATGATCATATGAAATGTGTTGCAATTACTTCAGCAAAACAATTAAATATAAAAGATATAGAGGAACCAAAATTAGAAAATGGTGATGTACTCATTGCAGTAAAGAAAACAGGAATCTGTGGATCAGATATTCATTATTGGGAAGCTGGTGCGCCAGTTGGTATGGTCATGGGACATGAATATGTAGGTACTGTATTAGATCCCAATGGATGTGAAGACCTAAAAGTTGGAGATCGTGTTACAGCTTTACCAATCAGTCCTTGTGGCCATTGTTCAGCATGTTTAAGTGGAAATCCACAATATTGTTTAGAGACTTGGAATCATGCAACAGGCCTTTCTTTAGACTATCCAGGAGGATTAGCTCCTAAGATGAAAATTCGTTCTGATATGATTATAAAAGTACCTGACAGTGTATCTGATGAAGAAGCAGCTATGGTAGAACCTACAGCCGTTGGATTACATGCTATTCATTTAGCAGATATTAAAGTAGGAGATAAAGTTTTGATTATTGGTGGCGGAATTATTGGATTAGTGTCAGCTATGTTTGCCAAAAGTGAAGGAGCAAGCTATGTTGCATTATCTGAAACGAATGCAGCACGTGGTCAAAAATCAGTAGATTTACAAGTTGCCGATGAATGGTTCGATGCCAAAGAAAATATCTTAGAAAAAATGTATCAAAAAATACCAAATGGATTTGATAAAGTAATTGAATGTTGTGGAAATGCACCAGCTGTAAGTACGGCTTTATCAGCTGTAAAACCTGGTGGTAGTGTTATCTTAGTTGGTGTATCTTTAGGACCAATTCAAGTACCAACTGCAATTGCTGTCACAAGAGAATTGACTGTTAAAGGCGCTATTGCTTATACGAAAGATGAATTTAAAACTTGTATTGATTTAATGGCAAATAAACAAATTGATGTATTAAAATTTTTATCTAAAATAGTAGGACTTAGTCAAGTACAAGCTTCTTATGAAGAACTTACTTCAGGAACTTCTGATGTGATTAAAATATTAGTAGATCCAAACCAAGAATAAAAAGAACTTTTTAGTTCTTTTTTGTTTCCTTACCAGGAATTCCAACAATGGTTGTATTTGGTTCTACATTTTTTAATACAACTGCATTCGCACCAATTTTTACATTTTGGCCAATTGTTATATTTCCTAATATTTTGGCACCACATCCTATATATACATTATCTTCAATAGTAGGATGTCTTTTACCTTTATCTTTTCCAGTCCCTCCTAAAGTTACGCCATGAAATAAAATGACATTATTCCCAATAATAGTAGTTTCACCAATAATAACACCGGTTCCATGATCAATAAATAAATTCTTTCCAATGGTGGCTCCTGGATGAATTTCAATTCCAGTTTTTCGTTTTGCGCGCTCGGATAAATATCGAGCAATAAAATAATGTTTCTTTTGATAAAAAAATTTAGCGATTTTATGATAAATTTGGGCACGAAAACTAGGGTATAAAAATACTTCTAAAATAGAATGTAAAGCAGGGTCATTTTTACGAATTGTTTGTATTTGTTCCTTAATAAAATGCATAGAATCACCTAATTATAGTTTATGGATAATACATAAAAATGAGTGGGTTATCACCAGTTATAAATAAATGAATATAATAAAACGAATAGAAATAGGTGATTCGTTTGTTAACAATCAAAACAGATTCTAGGACCATTCAAAAAGGTGATACTTTTGTTGCGATTAAAGGTTATACAGTAGATGGTCATGATTATATTTTAGAAGCAATTCAAAAAGGTGCTTCTAAAATTGTCTGTGAAAAAGGAAACTATGATGTGGAAACAATTGTAGTAGAAGATACAAAAACATGGCTACAAAACTATATAGTAAGTCATTATCAAGATCAAGTAAATAAACTTAAAATAATTGGTGTTACAGGTACGAACGGTAAAACTACAACTTGTTTTGTAACTTATCAAATATTAAAATTGTTAGGGGTAAAAGTAGCTTATATGGGAACAATTGGATTTTATTGTAATGATGAAATCATACCTTTAGCAAATACTACACCACAATTAGTAGATGTTTATCAGTGTTGCCTAAAGGCAATTGATTCAGGATGTACGCATCTTGTAATGGAAGTTTCCAGTCATGCCTTAGATCAAAATAGAGTAGAAGGACTTCAGTATTGTGTGGGAGCATTTACTAATTTGACAGAAGATCATTTAGATTATCATAAAGATATGAACCATTATTTACAATCTAAATTGTGTATATTGAAACAATTAAAGAAAGATGGCATCATGATTACAAATGTTGATGATCCAAATGGGAAACAATTTCTAATTGCGAATAGTAAATCTTTAGGGTATCAGGGTGTCAATTATACTTTGTTGGACTATCAATCATTAGATAGGGGTACGCAAATTGATTTTGCGGTAGATGGACATGTATATCAAGTAAATACGAATTTAAGAAGTGAATTTAATGTATATAATTTTTTAATGAGTTTAGCTATAGTTCATAGTTTAGGTTATTCGGTAGAATCAATTCTTCATTTGTCGATTCAAGTAGTTGCACCTAAGGGAAGGTGTGAACAAATTATACTTCCACATGGAGAAGTAATCATTGATTATGCACATACACCAGATGCAGTTGATAAAATATTATCGTCATTTATGAAAGATAAAAATGGTCAAATGATTACAATTTTAGGTTGTGGAGGGGATAGAGATCCTTTAAAAAGACCAATTATGGGACATATTGCAGTAGAAAAAAGTGATTATGTCATTTTTACCAGTGATAATCCTAGAACAGAAGATCCCAATCAAATTATAGAAGATATATTAAAAGGAGTTCACCAAAATAATTATGAAGTAGAAATAGATAGAAGAAAAGCAATTGAAAAAGGGTTACAGAAACTAAAAGACAATGATCTTTTATTGATATTAGGGAAAGGCCATGAAACATATCAAATTATTGGAACTGAAAAAATTCATTTTTCTGATTATGAAGAGGTTATGAATTTTACAAGTGATCAATAAAAAATATTCCTATCATAGGAATATTTTATTTTTATTATGGTGTCCCGTACAGAATTCGAATCTGTGACCCTTTGATTAAAAGTCAAATGCTCTACCTGCTGAGCTAACGGGACATGTCAAATGACATATATATTATAACACGAATAAATCAATTTTAAACATTATATTACAAATTTTAACAAATTCATATTTTTGAATGTTGATGTTTAAAATTTTTGAGTAACTATTTTCTTTTTTTTCATGATTATTATATAATAGAATTAATATGAATGGAGTAGATTATATGAAAGAAAAATATAAAGATTATATTGAACATGATCATTCTTTTAATAAAAAGACAATGTTAGGAATCATATGTTTATTGATCATTACTACTGGAATTTATGGATTTTTATATGAATATATTTTTTATTATATTAATGGGGGAATGAATCAATTTTATTGGCGTGGAGGACATTTTTTACCATGGATTAATATTTATGCTTATGGTAGTCTTGCAATTTATTTTACTACATATAAAAAAAGAAAAAATCCCTTAAAAGTGTTTTTTATTAGTATGTTATTATGTGGTATATTAGAATTTATTACTGGTTTTGTTATGGATATTGTTAGGGCTGGAGATCGATGTTGGGATTATAACCAAGAAATATGGAATTTTGGAAATATTGGTGGTTATGTTTGTCTAAGAAGTGTATTATTTTTTGGAATTTCTGGACTTATTTTAATGTATGGTTTAGTACCAATTTGTTTTTATCTCGCTAAAAAGATAAATCCTAAAATATTTTTATGGATTACGATTGTTCTATGTGTTATTTTTTTGATGGATGAGATATACAATTGTTTGATTGCTAGAATATTGCATTTACCAAGAGCCTATGATATTTATTCTAAGTTAGGGGTTCATTACATGTCATTTCAATAAGTATATTGACTTACAAAAACATGTTTCGTTTGTACAAATATGATATAGTCATATAAATAATTGTTTTGAAAGAAAGGGAGCACACAAATAAAATTTGAATATATGAATGAAAATATGAGTAAAATCATACATAGATTTATTAAAACAGTATAAAGAGTATGATCCAAAATATGATACATATCAAATTATAGAATGTTCTAATGCTATAGGTGATACTTTCATCATACCAGAACTTCAGAAAGAGTGGAACGAACAACAAAGAGAAAAGCAATTTGTAAAACCTAATAAATAGAGTAAAACAATATAATTGTGTTTTTGTAGTTCATATATTGTCAATTGGATTTACATGAAAAATTATAGTGTAATTTAGCTCATTTTAAAACTCGAACTATAAAGGTTCGAGTTTGCAATTTTTAAGATACCTGCTAAGGAAGAAGTATAACAATTTTACAGATTATCAATAGTTAATGTTTCACTTGTTGTTTTGAAATTGGCTTTTTCATATAAGCGTTTAGCCTTAATATTATTGCTCCATACATTTACTTCTATTTTGTGAGCATTCTTTGATATAGCCCATTTTTTAAAATATTCTATTAAAGAGGTAGCGATCCCCTGATTACGATAATTATTATCAACATATAATGCATCTAATTTGGCAATTATATATTGATATGTATTATCCTTTGGTTTGATGATTCCATATAAATAACCTATAATTTCATTATTTTCTTCGGCAACGGCAATCAATTTATTAGAATCTTCAATATAATTTTCATACATATTAGTTACAATAAAATTTTCATCAATTCCTAAATCATATTGTCTTTCATCTTGTATTAAAAGCGTTAAAAAATTATTTAATATTTTTACATCATTATAATTTGCTTTTCTAATTATCATTTGTATACCTCCTAGATAATCAGTATTCATATTGTCACATGCTAAATTTGCAAGTATGTTTTCTTAATTGACAAATTTTATCAATTGAATCTATATGATATTTTATCATATGTTGAAATATTTTAAAACTCGAACTATAAAAAGTTCGAGTATCAATCAATCTGGTGTAAGTAATGTAAGTAGTATAGACTACAGTCCTCTTTAAATTTACATCTTATTTTTTTTGCTCTATTTTCCCTAATGTTTTCTTTTTTACTTGAACATTTTCTGAGTTATCCATTTCCTTATTTTTCATACTAAAATTTGATAATGCTTTAGATAGATTCATATCATTATCAACATAAGTTTCATTTGTTGTAAAATTATTATGTTTTCTAAATTGATCAATTTCTTTTTTAGTTTTAAATTTCCAATTTTTAGTTTTAGCTATATGTATTGCTAATGGAGTAATACATACGATTCCCACTCCAATTTCTATTATCATCATAATACTCCTTTCATTACATGTTATTTTATCATATTTTCCTTTGCTTTAACAGTTATCATAAATTAATATTTTTGTCAATGTTTATTAAGGGTTAATAGTATAAAACACATATTAGTTGTTAAAATGGAAGTGTGTTTTCTTAATTGATAAATATATCAATTCAAACTATAAAAATTATATCATGAATTTAAGCATTTTAAAACTCGAACTATAAAAGTCCGAGTATCAACCAATCTGGTACCCTAAAGGAAGAAGTACGAAAACTTTTTTAAAGCAATTTTCTACTTCTTAGATATTTCCAAAGCATTGGACAAACATCTTTAATATTTAAATGTGTATTGTTAAGTGCAAAATTTAATATATCTACCATCTTACTAGAGCTATTTGCATAACAAAGTTTCACCTTTGATGCATTAATTCCATGATTAGAAAAAGTATGTAAATTCCATTTATCCATTTTTACTGACTCTAAATCTGAGTATTTTAATGAATAACCACCTTGTATTAAGTATTCTTTATTATATCCTTTAGATTTAATTTGATCAATATCGTTAAAATCAAAATCTTTTTTTTCTTCAATTTCTAAATTTAATAATACATATTTTTTTAAGAACCTATCAAAATATTTATAGGATACAAATCTGTGTATTTTATTATATTCTGTATATTTAAAATACCCATTTATAATTTTTTTAGGAAACCATTTATATTTCATAATTTTAGTTCCTAAATTAAACATTCCAGGAAATAAAGGATATTTTTCACAAACATTTATCCAACAATCAAACAAAACTAATAAATTATCTAGTCCTTGAACAAAAAACACTTTTTTAGTATCTTCAAGGGATTGAGCATGAAATGAAATTTTGGGTAATAACCCTTTTTCGGAAATAGATTTTAGATTATTTTCTTTAGTAAAATGAAAATAATTAGAAGTTATATCATTTAATGCTAAATTGTATTTCCTCATAAAAACCTCCAAAAATAATTTAAGCAAATATTGTTTTGACAATATGCAAATATGTTTTCTAAATTGACAAATATATCAATTCAACCTATAAAAATTATAACATAAATTTGAACCATTTTAAAACTCGAACAATAAAAGTCCGAGTTTGGTATCAATCTGGTGCCACCTGTAAGAATCGAACTTACAATTGAGCCTTACCATGGCTCCGTTATACCACTTAACTAAGGCGGCGCTTAAAACAAATTTATTATAGCATAATATAAATGAGTTGCCAATGCATTTTATTTTCTTTTTTCTATAAATTATGTTATACTAGGTACGTAAGACTAGCTGAAGTAGGACGGAGTTATTATATGTACGATTTAAAAATATGGTTTTTATTATTCATTATTTATTCATTTATTGGTTGGGTAGTGGAAATTATTGATACTTTAATTATGAATAAAAAATTAGTCAATCGTGGATTTTTGATTGGTCCATATTGTCCAATTTATGGATTTGGAGCTTTGTTTATTATATATTTTTTAAGCGCATATCAAGATAATCCATGGCTTTTATTCTTTATGACAATTCTTATCTGTTCTACATTAGAATATATGACTAGTTATTTTATGGAAAAAATATTTAAAGCAAGATGGTGGGATTATAGTCATACTAAATTTAATATAAATGGACGTATTTGTTTAGATACTATGATTCCATTTGGACTTTGTGGATGTCTTATTATTTATTTCGTGAATCCATTTATATTACATTGTATATCATATATTCCAAATATTGGTCAGACGATATTGGCATGTATTTTATTTATGATTTATCTATTGGATAATTTAATTTCATTTAATGTAATTTTAAATTTTAAAAAAGTAGCTACAGTTGCTACTACAATACGTAAAGATAGTACAGAGGAAATATCCAAACGAGTTCGTATGGTACTTGCAAATAAATCCTATTTTGGAAAACGTCTTATGAAGGCCTTTCCAAATGTTCAAGCAATTTTAAAAAATTATAATGAAAAACGTAAAAAGAAATTATAAATATTTCTTTTTTTGATGTTTCGTGATACAATAAGGCCGGAAGTGGGACTATGAAGATCAATTACCAATTAAAATTGGATACTATATTAGAAATATTACCAAAAAATCCAAAACCAACTTTGTTATTACATAGTTGTTGTGGACCATGTAGTAGTTATGTTTTAGAATATCTAAGTTCCTATTTTCAAATTACGGTATTTTATTATAATCCCAATATTACCTCACAAGAAGAATATCAAATGCGCGTACAAGAACAAAAACGTCTCATTCAATTAGCGCATCCTGATGTATCATTTATAGAAGGTAATTATGAGCCAGATGTATTTTTAAAAATGAGTAAAGGTTTAGAAGATGAAAAAGAAGGGGGAGCTCGTTGTACAAAATGTTATTACCTTCGTATGAATGAAACCGCTAAAATAGCAAAAGAATTACAATATGATTATTTTACCACTACACTATCAGTGAGCCCATATAAAGATAGTCAACGGTTAAACCAAATAGGGGAAACATTAGAACAACAATATGGGATTCCTTATTTATATGCTGATTTTAAGAAGAAAAATGGTTATAAACGTTCTATAGAACTTTCTAAAAAATATCATTTATATAGACAGAACTATTGTGGATGCGAATTTTCTAAAGGAAGGTGTATACAATGAAAATTATTATTATATTATTCTGTATGATATGCATGACTGGTTGTCAACAAAACAAGGTGAAACCGAGCTCTGAAATAGATGATCACTCCAATGAAAAAGTAGCTGAAAGTACGATCGATAGTTCTCAAAATATAAATCAACCAGAAGAGGCTATGATAGAAGAAAATATTACATCAAATACTTCTAATGCAACCATATCTGAAGAAACTCCTAATAGATCTGTTGAGACAAAGGAGGAGATTGCTGTACAACAAATTGAAATGTTAGATCAAGAAGTTCATACGATGTTACAGTCAGAGTCATCTACTACTTTAAAAGAAAAAGTGATAGATAAATTTATTATATTAGTAGATTTTATTTACTATGATGTTCCAATCAATGATGTGTATTTTAAAGATTTAACTGCTAGTCTACAAAATAAAGTACGTTCTATATTGGAACGTATGGATACTGCAATTGAAAATAAAATTCCTAATTATAAAGATACTTTAAAGGAAAAATATCAAACAGTTTTATTCTATTTGAAGGAAAAAACAAATGTAGCTAAAGAAAAGATTGAATCTGCTATGGGAAGTGAAAATTATGATAATTTCAAACAATCTGCAGATGATATGAAAGAGTCTTTCCAAAATGTTGGAAGTGCCATTGCTGAAGGTGCATCTTCATTGTATGAAAAAGGAAAAGAAAAAGTAAGTAATTGGTATCAAGAATTAAAAGAAAACCATGAAAAAGAGAGTTAGAAACTCTC
Source organism: uncultured Bacilli bacterium (assembly GCA_947588975.1). Lineage (GTDB taxonomy): Bacteria > Bacillota_I > Bacilli_A > RF39 > UBA660 > UBA5026. The sequence continues at coordinate 4,778 of CANQAF010000012.1, read as the reverse complement.
TTTTATAATTTACGATATAAACCAATTGCAATACCTAAAATTGTTACATTGTCTACAATAATAGGATCCATTGTATCATTTTCTGGTTGTAATCTAATATATCCATCTTCTTTATAGAATGTTTTTAAAGTGACTTCATTTTCTTCTGTCATTGCAACTACAATTTGACCGTTACGAGCTGTATTTTGTCTTTCTACAATTACAACATCACCATCTAAGATACCAGCGTTAATCATACTAGTACCACTTACATTTAATGTAAATACTTCTTTGTTTTTTGGAACAAGATAAGATGGAAGAGCAAATGTTTCATCTGGATGTTCAATTGCTTCAATAGGTGAACCTGCTGTAATTTTTCCTAGTAAAGGTACTTCAATAATTAAATCATTCTTTGGGTCAAATTCATTTTCTACTAATAATTCTAATGCTCTATTTTTTGTTCCTTGTTTACGAATAAATCCTTTTTTTTCTAGATTTGTTAGATGCGCATGGATGGTTGCAGTAGAAGATGTATCGGTTGCTGCCCCAATTTCACGAATTGTTGGGGGATAACCGTGGGTTGCAATATACTTTTTGATAAAGTTCAATATTTCTTTTTGCCTAGTTGTCAGTTCTTTCATATAAGACCTCCTTTATATTTACAAGTACATTTTAACACATTGTTGACAAAAAGTCAAACATTTGTTCGAATTTTATATTGACACGAACAACTGTTCGTAGTAAACTAAAATTAGAAAAGGAGTGAAACATATGAAAGAAATGTTAAAAAGTAAGGTTATGGTTGGATTTATTATTTTTGTGTTAGGATTTACTTATATTGGATCGATACAAATGAATCGTTTAAATCAAATAGAGGCATCTAATCAAGAAATTTTATATATCAAATAGAATACATAAAATGCTATCAAATAATATGTATTCTTTTTTTATAGGTATTAAATGGAATAATTTGTTAAGCCAATTTAAAAAAACTGAATTTTTTTCTTTACTAATTTATAAAATCTGTACTTTGACAAATCGTCTAACTTCATCTATATTGATAAAGAAGGAAGTGGATTATGCAAGAAGAATATGTAATACAAATAAATTTATATATTACAAATGTGTTATCACATGAAATTTCTAATGAAGATGTAATATTGCTATATTATAAAATTGGTAGCTATTTGGTAGAAAAACAATTACAATCACGTGAACTTAAAATATTAGAACGAGAACTTCAAACTATATATGGTATTGTAATTGGATTTACAGTTAGAAATTTTATCTCAATGATTCATTTTTATCAAATGTATTCCAATCAAAATTTAGAAATGTTAAAACACATTTCTTGGAATGAACATTTAAAAATATTAAAAGAAAAGGATATGAAAAAAAGGAAGCAAATGTTATTATCTTGTACATCTTCCAATAATGAAAAAAATTATATGTTAACAGAACTGAGAATACTAAGGCAAAAAATATTATGTAATTCTTAAATACATGTTATAATAAAAATGGAGGTAATAATATGACACCACATATTGAAGCTAGAAAAGATCAAATTGCACCTATCGTTATTATGCCTGGCGATCCATTGCGTGCAAAAATGATTGCAGAAAAATATTTAGAAAATTATGAACTTGTAAATCAAGTAAGAGGTATGTATGCATATACAGGCTATTACAAAGGAAAAAAGGTAACGGTTATGGGTTCTGGTATGGGCATGCCAAGTATTGGTATATATTCTTATGAATTATATAAATTTTATGATGTAGAAAAAATTATACGCGTTGGGTCATGTGGCGCTTATACGAAAGATTTAAATTTATATGATTTGATTTTGGTAAATGGTTGTTATTCAGAATCTAATTATGCTCATTCTCAAAATGGAACAGAAGAACACATAATGTACGCATCGGATAGTATGAATTTAGTCATTAAGCAAACAGCAGAAGAATTAAACTATCCAATTACAATTGCTAATGTGCATAGTAGCGATTGCTTCTATCATGAAAATTTTGATTTTAAAAAATTATATGAAACATATGGTTGTTTAGCAGTAGAAATGGAATCTTTTGCTTTGTTTCATAATGCAAATGTTTTAAATAAACGAGCCGCATGTATTTTGACGGTTTCTGACAACGTAGTTACAAATATGGAAACGACAAGTGAGGAAAGACAAAATTCATTTTTACGTATGATAGAGCTTGCCTTAGAATCCATATTATAAATTTTTAAATCATACATATACTAAACAAGAGGTGATTCCTATGAATTATCAAAAGTTAAATCAAGGAACTTATAATTTACATATGATTCAGACGAATCGTTTTAAAACAGTAGAGGTTATTGTTAATTACAAAAATGAACTTAAAAAAGAAGAGATTACAATTCGTAATTTTTTACTGGATATGTTACTTTCTACATGTAAAAAGTATCCTACGACTCGTGAACTCGCAATTGCATCAGAGGATTTATATAATATTTCTGTTGATGGTACCAATGTACGTTCTGGAAAATATAGTATATTATCTTTTCGCTGTCATTTTTTAAATGAAAAATATACAGAAGAAGGATTCAATGAAAAGTCTATTGCGTTTTTAATGGACATGCTTTATCATCCTAATATTAAAAATGATTGTTTTGATTCTGTTTCATTTGCGATTGTAAAGAAAAGTTTAGAAGATAATATTCGTAGTATAAAAGATAATCCCAGAAAATATGGATTATTACGATTATATGAAACGATGGCACCAAATTCTAAAATTTCTTATCATTCTTCCGGGTATTTAGAAGATTTAAATCAAATAACAGAAGAAAATTTATATACTTATTATCAAAAAATGTTAAAAGAGTCTACAGTGGATATATTTGTGATTGGTGATATTGAATTTGAACAAGTAAAACAATGGGTGGAACAATATGTGATTCCACCGGAAACTCGTATTCCCAATGGAGAGCATATTTTAAGTTATATGGATGTTCGATCAGAAAAACAATTGGTAAAAGAAAAGGCAGATATTACTCAAAGTCAATTATTTGTAGGATGTAAAGTAGATGAGTTAACTCCATTTGAGCGCCAATATGTCATGAATGTATATTCTTTTATATTAGGTGGTGGAGGAGACTCTAAATTGTTTCAGACAGTACGAGAAGAGAACTCGCTTTGTTACTCTATTTCATCCTCTTATAATTACTTACATCATACTTTAGTGATATCTGCAGGTATTGATGCAGAAACAATGGAGCAAACAGTTGCTTTGATTGATGAACAAATTGAAAGTATGAAAAAAGGAGAGTTTAGTGAAGATTCTATTCAAAAAGCAAAAGCAACTTTTTTAAGTAGCTGTAAGGAAGTAGAGGACTCTCCCAATATGCTTTCTAATATATATTTAACTCATGAATATCTAGGAAATGATCTATTGGAGGAAAAACAAATCAATATTCAAAAAGTAACAAAAGAAATGATTTTAGAGCTTGCATGTAAAATACATGTTGATACAATTTTCCTATTAGAAGGGGTGAAACATGAATAAGATACCATTTTATCACTTAGATTTAACAATCTATGAGGAAGTATTAAATAATGGGTTACATGTATATATCATTCCTAAAAATAATTGTAATAATGCTCGTGCGACATTTGTGACACGTTATGGCTCTAATCAAAGTGAATTTATTCCCAAAGGTCAAAATCAAATGATTCGTGTTCCAGATGGTGTAGCTCATTTTTTAGAACACAAATTATTTGAGCAAAAAGATGGTATTGATCCTTTCTCTTTCTTTGATGAAAGTGGTAGTGAATGTAATGCATCGACAAATCCATGGCAGACAAATTATTGGTTTTCAGGACCTCATAATTTTGAAAAGAATTTAGAATTTTTATTAGATTTTGTCCAAGATCCTTATTTTACAAAAAAAAATGTGGAAAAAGAAAAAGGAATTATTATACAGGAATTACAAATGTATTTAGATGACCCTTATCGTGTAGGATTTGAAAAGAGTAATTATAATACTTTACAAGTACATCCACTTCGTATTTCCACAGGAGGAACGAAAGAAAGTGTAAATTCTATTACTAAGGAGGATTTATATACATGTTATGAAACGTTTTATCATCCATCTAACATGGCATTAGTAATAACTGGAAATGTAAATCCGGAATCTGTAATGAAACTGGTAAAACAAAATCAATCTCAAAAAAAGTTTTCAAAATCTGAACCAATTGTTGTACAAGAATACCAAGAACCGGATGCAGTAACTAAGGAATATGAAGAAATTGAAATGAATGTAACAATTCCTAAAATATTTATCAATTATAAAATTAATATTAGTGGAATTAAAGATATTTTACCATCTTTAATTCCAACTTATTTATCTATTTATTTAGATGCAAAATTTGGAGTTACATCTTTATTCTCTGAATGTTTGAAAAACGATAAAATTGTAGCAGAAGATTTATATTGTGACTTTTATAATATTGATACTCATATGGTAATCAGTATTGAGGGTGAAACAGAACAAAAGGATGAATTGATTCAACGAGTACAAAAGGAAATTCAAACAAAGAATATATCGGAAGAAGAATTTAATCGTAAAAAGAAAACTATTTTAAGTTCATGTATTTTTATGAGTGACAATATTTTTCGACTAAACAGTCGTATTGTAAGTGATTTCGTGAAGTATGGTAAAGTAAGAAATAATTTATATGAAGAATTTCAAAGTTTAAATTATGATGATTTTAAAAAGATTGTAGAGCATTTTAATTTTGATCATTGTAGCATTTTAGTAGTAAA
>CANQAF010000011.1 GCA_947588975.1 uncultured Bacilli bacterium | reverse complement strand
TGGTGCAAAAGATGGGACTTGAACCCACACGAGATATTCTCACAAGCCCCTCAAGCCTGCGTGTCTACCAATTCCACCACTCTTGCATAGAAAAATCATACCATAAAAAAAGAAAAATGTGAACTATTTTTCCATAATTTTTAGATTGCCCCCATAACGGCTATCATAGTCATCCAACATATCATAAAAAGCTGTTTTGTCAATCTTACTGGTTCCTTTAATATCAATGACAATGTCTTGAATACCATATTCGGAAATGACAGAATACATTTTCTTTTGCAGACTAGAAACACCTTTTTTATTTAAATTGCCTTCTACATTTACATATAATACATCATCACTATAAGTCAAATTTGTCTTCATGTCAATTCCCTCCGTTTCTACACTATATCACAACTTATATATTTAAAAAACCATTTCGACAAAACTAGAAATATTATGTTCAAATCTATCATAATCTACAAATATATGCTATAATGAAATCTAGAAAATAATCAAATGGATAAGGGTGGTTTTATGTATCATATACTATGCATCATAATAGGAAAAGTGATTGTACTAGCAGGAAAAATATTAAAACGTGGTAGTTCTTTACCGGGTTTAATTGCTTTAAAATTAGATAAAAATATATTAACAGCTTTTCATCTTCCAAAATTAGTAATCGCTGTAACCGGTAGTTCTGGAAAAGGAAGTATTTCCTCTTTAATCGCAAAAACTTTAGAAGATCAAAACTATAAAGTAGCGCATAATAAAATAGGCTCTAATTTAACACCTGGTATTACCACTTTACTACTAGAACACTCATCTTTTTTGGGAAAAATTAAAGCAGATGCGATTGTATATGAAATTGATGAACGATATGCGAAATATGTATTTCAATCCATTAAGCCTCATTATGTTGTCATTTCTAACATCAGTCGTGATCAACCACCTAGACAAGGTCATTTTGATTTAGTCTTTGAAGAAATTTTAAAAGCACTCACACCATCCATGCATTTAATTTTGAATGCGGATGATCCTTATCTTCAAAAATTCGCACTCAAACATAATGGACCTATTACCTATTATTCCATTTTAAAAAATCAATATTCTTACACAAAAAATAAATTTATGAACTTAAATATTAATTACTGTCCTAAATGTAATCAAAAACTAGAATATAATTACTATAATTTTGAAAACATTGGTGATTATCATTGTACAGCATGTCAATTTCAAAAACCAAAAGCGGATAACATAGTGACCAAAATCGATTATTCCAATTCTAAGATTATTATTAACCACACCTATTCCATTGAATTACCTCATTTGATTTTATATGATGTTTACAATACCTTGGCAGCATTTACAATCACTAGTTTAATTGGTTTACAAAAAGAGAAAATATGTGATACATTATCACATGTTCATAAAAATAAAAAATTATTTGATGTATTTGAATATCATGATCGTGTCGTAACCGTACTCAATAACAAAAATGAAAATAGTTCAACATTCAATCAGTCCTTACTCTATGTAAGTAGATATCAAGAGGAAAAAACAATTGTCATTGGTTGGAAAGAAATTAGTAGACGTTATCAATTTGATGATTTATCTTGGTTATATGATATTGATTTTGAATTGTTAAATAAACTCAATGTTCATAAATTTGTCTGTGTAGGAATTCACCGTTATGATATTGCAACACGTTTAAAATATGCAGGCATTGATGAAAAAACGATTACCGTATTTGATTCTTTATCCGATAGTGTAACCTATATCAAACAAAAAACCAAAGGAAATATCTATGCAATTTTAAATTTTGATTATGTAGAACCATTTAAACAAGCAATGAAAGAAAGTGATGCATCATGACCATTCATATCGCCCATTTATATTATGACTTAATGAATCTTTATGGGGAAAGTGGAAATGTAAAAGCCTTAAAAATGCAGTTAGAAGAACAAGGCGTTAAAGTAAAGGTGGATTTCTTAACCATCCAAGACAACATTCATTTTGGCAAATATGATTTTATCTATATCGGTATGGGAACTGAACAAAATCAACAACTAGTCTTAAAACATATTTTATCTTATAAAAAAGAAATTTCTTCTGCAATTGCAAATGGATGCTTCTTCTTAGTAACTGGAAATGCAATCGAACTATTTGGAAAATCCATTATAGCTAACAAAAAAATGAGAGCACTCAATATATTCCATTTTGAAACCAAACAAGAAGATATGCGTATTGTAGGAGAAGTACTCGCAACCACTCCTCTTTTGAATAAACCAATTATTGGCTTTCAAAATCGTTCAGGTGTAATGAAAAATATAAAAGAAGAACCTTTGTTTTATATGCAAAAAGGAACTGGATATGCACCGAAAGTAACAGAAGAAGGCATTATCAAGTATCATTTTTATGGAACGTATATAATTGGACCTATTCTAATTCGTAACCCAGAATTACTAAAATACTTTGTCAAAAACATCTTAAGACAAAAAGATCCAACATTTAAATTTAAACCATTCCACTTAACATTAGAAAACAAAGCATATCAAAATTTTATTCAAAAATATAATGAAAAAAGTTGATTAAATCAACTTTTTTATTTACTTCTTAATTCAATATGTAATTTACTTTCTACTTCATGAATCATTTGATTGAATATTTCTGTTACTTCTTCATCATTTAATGTTTTCGTTGGATTTTGGAATGTTAAAGAATATGCAATTGATTTTTCATCTTCTTTGACATTTTCTCCTTCATAAACATCAAATACATCAATATCAGTTAAAAGTCTTCCTCCAACTTTTCTTAAAATAGACATTACTTGTTCTGATTCCATACTCTTTGGCATAATGAACGCTAAATCTTTATGTACACTTGGATATTTTGAAATTTCTTTATATTTGATTGTTCTAACCTTTTTTTCAAGTAAACGATCTAAACTAATTTCAAATACATATATATCCTTTTTACTAACTTTTGGGTGTACTTTTCCAAAATATCCAACTTCTTCATTATCAACTAAAATAGAAGCTGTCATTTTAGGATGCATATCTTTTTTAGTTTCATCTGCAACAATATGATAGCGACCCGTTAAACCTAAATACTGTAGTAAATTTTCAATGATACCCTTGACTACATAAAAATCGATTTTTAATACATTATTTTGCCAAGTATTACCCATATAGTTTCCAAACAAAAGCCCAGAGACCATATTTTCTTCCTTATAATCATCCTCTTTATAATAAATAGATCCAATTTCAAATATTTGAATATCTTTATTATTATGTGATAAATTATAATCTAATACAGTCAATAAAGATGGAATTAAAGTTTGACGCATGATTTTTTTATCTTCACTTAATGGTGCCAATACTTGTACGCGTTCACGGTTATCATTCACAAATAAATTACATTCTTGTTCACTCACTAATGAATATGTAATTACTTGATATAAACCAAGTCCTTCTAAACGTCTACGGATTTCTTTTTGCATCATTTCTTTTTTAGAATAACGTCCACGTTTCATTGGCACAACTGGTAATGTTCCTACAACATGATCATATCCATAAATACGACCAATCTCTTCAATTAAATCTTCTTTAATATTTACATCTAAACGTCTCGTTGGAACAACCACATGATATTGATTATCTTTTGTATACGTAAAATTAAGGCGCCTTAAAATGTCTTCGACAACAGATTCTGTTAAAGTCATTCCCAATACTTGATTAATTTTATCTAATGTAATTTCAATCGTTTTATCTTCTTTTTGGGCTTGATCATGCACAAGCATTCCTGGGCACGTATTTCCACTAGCGTATTTTTCTAGTAATTCACAAGCACGTAAAATAGCAAGTTTGGTACGATTTGGATCAATTCCTTTTTCATAACGACTACTTGCTTCACTTCTTAAAATGGATTTCGAAGTATAACGAATATGAACAGGATCAAAAATAGCAGCTTCTATGAAAATATTTTTAGTATCTTGTTCTACTTCAGTAGAAAGTCCTCCCATCACACCCGCTAAAGCAACTGGCTCTTTTTCATTTGCAATTACAATATCAGAGCTTTTTAATTCACGATTTTGACCATCCAAAGTTGTTAACATTTCTTTTTCATTTGCCATACGGACAATGATATTTTCACCTAAACGATCTGCATCAAAGAAGTGTAAAGGTTGCCCATATTCTAACATGACATAATTACTAATATCAACCACATTGTTAATTGGACGAATTCCACAAGCCATTAAACGTTCCTTCATCCATTGTGGACTTTCATGAATCTCTACATTTTCAACACGTTTTCCTAAATAGATAGAACAATTTTCTGTTTGAACATCTAATGTATGGTAAGTTTCAATAGACTTTCCTTGTTCTTGTACCTTAATTTCTGGTAACGTTACAATTCGATCATAAATCGCACCAATTTCATAAGCTAATCCAATCATATTCAATAAATCCGCGCGATCTGCAGTTAATTCAAAATCAATAATGGTATCATCGAAATCAAGATACGCTAAAGCATCAGCACCAACAGGAGCATCTTGTGGCAACTCATGAATACCCGCTTTATCTTCTTCTTTTAAATATTTTGATTCTAAACCTAATTCTGCTAATGAACAAATCATTCCATTACTTTCTGTTCCTGCTAAAGTTGCTTTTTTAATTACAATACCACCTGGTAAAGTAGCTCCTACTTTAGAAACAATTACTTTTAAACCTGCTCTTACATTGGGAGCACCACAAACAATTTGAACCGTTTCATTTCCTAAATTTACTTGACAAATATGTAAATGATTGGAATTTGGGTGATTCACGCATTCTTTGACTTCTCCAATGACAAGTCCAGTTGCTTCACAAAATGGACGCATTTCTTCATATTCATTTCCAGCAAATACCATTTTTTCTGCTAACTCTTTCATATCAATATCATGAATATCAATATAATCACTTACAAATTTTTTACTTAGACGCATATTATTCACCACCCTCTACACGATTAAAATCTTGTAAAAATCTTACATCATTGGTATAGAAATTACGAATATCAGTAATTCCATATTTCAACATTGCAACACGTTCTGGACCAATTCCAAATGCAAAACCAGTATATTTTTCTGGATCATAGCCACATCCTTTTAATACATTTGGATGTACCATACCAGATCCTAAAATTTCAATCCATCCCGTATCTTTACAAATAGGACATCCTACACCACCACATTTAAAGCAACTTACATCTACTTCAATACTTGGCTCAGTAAATGGAAAGAAACTTGGGCGAAAACGAATTTCACGATCTTCTCCAAATAATCGTTTTGCTAAAATTTCTAATGTCCCTTTTAAATCTGCCAAAGAGATATTTTTATCAACCACTAATCCTTCAATTTGTGTAAATTGATGAGAGTGTGTTGCATCATCATCATCACGACGATATACTTTACCTGGACATATAATACGAATTGGCGTTTTTTCTAAATTTGCATCCATTGTTCTTGCTTGAACAGGTGAAGTTTGTGATCTTAATAACATTTCATCTGTAATATAAAAACTATCTTGTGCATCTCTAGCTGGATGTCCTTTTGGTAAATTTAACTTTTCAAAATTGTATAAATCTTGTTCAATTTCAGGTCCTTCTACTACATCATATCCCATGGATACAAAGATTTCTTCAATTTCATCAATTACTTTCGTTAATGGATGCGTTCCTCCTACTGTGAGTTTTGTTCCTGGTAAAGTAACATCAATGGTTTCATCGTTTAACTTTTTTTGTAATTCTTCTAATTCAAGTTCCTCTTTTTTGGCATTCAATAAATCATTGGCTTCATTCTTGATGGTATTTAGTAAACTTCCAAATTCCTTTTTTTCTTCATTTGGGATTTCACGCATATAATTAGAAAGTTCTGTAATACTTCCCTTTTTTCCCAAAAATTCAACTCTTAAATCATTTAATTCATTTAAAGTTGTTACAGTAGAAACTTTACTTTGTAATTGTTCTTTGATTTCTTGAATTCTTTCTTGCATATATAATCCTCCTATTTATACATATTATTAAAAGACCAAACATTCAATAAAAAATCACATCCTTATTTAAGGACGTGATTGACGCGGTACCACCTTAATTCACAGATAATCTATGCACTTAAAACTATAACGCGTTACCGGATTTAAAAATCAGCATAGAGAGTGAATTCGAAAAAGGGAATGATTCGTTTCCATCAACCACGAACTTTCTTTGACATTCTTACTTTTTTTACTACTTTCTCATTTTGGCCTTTGACATGATAATAGTATATCATATTTTAAGGATTTTTCAACTATTTATTTTGTAAAGAATTTTTTGTAATTTAAAAATGAAATGAGTTTTTTAAAAATCATTTATATTATCTCATTCTTTTTGTGTCATAAATTTTCTGATTATGATTAAATGTTATATATACTTATGAATTTAAAATCCATTCTTTAATTTCAGTTTTGATTTCATAATACTCTTCTTCTTCAAATTGCATATTAGCAATACAAAATCTGTGGTTGGAAATGTGTGAACAAAAAATACATTCATATAGATTAGAGCAATCTTGGATAAATAAAGAATTGCTTACTTTATTAGAGCATATCACATTATAACTGTTACTACAATTATTGGAATCATCTGTACGAATACAGAAATTACAATTTATAGACCTTTGACATGCTAAAACATAATTACAATTATGGCAGCTATCACAAAATACCAAATTTTGTCCATCGCTACAATTAGTAGACTGATAAACGGATTCACAACGATAAATGGGATCGCTTTTCACTACATCTATAGAATTATATACTCTTTCGGTTGCCGCATAATCAATACTTTTCCAAATATCTAAAATTTCATCCAAACTATTTACTTCCTTTTTGGGAAGCATCCAACCAATCTCACTATCCCGTTTTTCCATATTTGCATTTGTTATATAACGATTGTAATGAAGCAGTTGTGTCCAAGTCGGTTTTTTTGTTTGGTAATCATATACCAACTGTGGTAATTTGATATCAAATGCATATTGCTCTAACAACATATCCAATGTTTTCTTATTTTTTACTTTAAAAATATTTTCAAATATCTTATCTACAATCAATAATGCTTTTTCATCATTCATTTAAGAAAACTCCTTTCTTCCAGTAGACGATTGTTTTAATATATCACTTAAGTTAATTTTAGAATTCCAATTCAATTTTTTCTTGGTTACTGATGATACAATCGAAATATTTTCTTTAGCATTCTTTTTTCTTATAGGTCGAGGTGATGGAACAAAATCTAACGTAATTCCTTTGACTGCAGAATATAGATTCATTCCTTTACTTACACGAATCATACAATTACGATTGGGTAAATCTGTTAACATTTTTATCTTATTTTCTTCGGTATTTTCTAATGGAATATTGATATCAATATGCTTTACTAATAAATTCGCATCTGCTTGTGACACACGAAATATATAGTAATTTAGTGTATTAGCAAAAATAGCGTCTTTCACTTCTTGACTTACTTGATTCAAATATTGCCCAGCAATAAAAATAGATAAATTATACTTTCTTGCTTCTGATAAGAATCTACAAACAATTGGATTTTCAATGATAGAAATTTCATCTAATATAAAGATAATATGCTCTGGATAAGTATATGATTGCACAAGGCCTAATAATTGCTGCATAACAAGTCCAGAAATCGTCTTTGTAATCTTATCACCTAATTGTACTCTATCTAAAGACAAAATAGTTAAGAAATGATTCGCAATATCCTCTTTTAAATTGCTAATTATAATTTCTTCTTGATTGAATACTGGTAATAACTGCATTTCATCAATAAATGAAATAATAGGCGCAATTGCTTCCCCATAATAATTTGTTTTCATTGACTGAAATTCACTTAAAAAAAATTCGATAACACTAGTAGGAACTTTTTTTGCAGAATCTCGTATCAACTGATTGCGATACTCTAAATCTAATAATAGTTTTCGCAAATGTACAAAGTCAAAATTTTGATTTGCTAGCAGTAAAAATATAGAATAACGCAACACACGTTCTAATTTAGAATTATACTGGTCCATAATCAAAGTTTTAAACAAAGATAGAAAAAGTTCTGTCGAAGCAACGTAATCCTCACTCATTGGCATGAATAAATTGATACTATCATCATCTGTTTTAAAATCAATCGTTTTGGAATTTTCTAAACCACCAATATCTTTTTCTAAGGAAGCATGTGGATCAATCATGACAATTTTGTATTTTTGCTTTTCTTCCTCATTGTGATAAATTCTATCAATGAACAAACTAATCATTTTACTCTTTCCACTTCCACTAGATCCTAATATAAGTGAATGCTTTGCAAAGTCATATGCATTTTCTTTTAAATAATAATCTCCTTGTAGATAAGGAAATGTATCAATATGAAACAAAGATTGATCTTCTCTATTTGTAAATAATCCAATTTGTTTTTCTAATTTTAAATATTTTGGAACCTTTGGATAAAAGAATTGTTTGTATGCATCAAAATCAATCGATAAAAATGTAGTTGGTACATTGTTCCAATATAGACAATATATCATACTTTTTTGAGTTTCAAAATATAACTTAGTTTTACTAATGAATCGTTCTTTTGTAATAGGAAAAATGGAAATTTGACTGTATTTAAGATACCAATTTTTTTTACATGCAAAATAGTTATATACATCTACAAAATTATCATAATTGGTATGCAATCTTGGTATACACATTTTTGTATGAATTTTCGTATTTAGTTCTTTTGATACTTTTTTTAAGACAAATTCTGTCAAATGATTGATAGAAGATGGCAATCCTTTATTGGTAAATGCATAGTAATGAATCTTATTTAGTTCACAAGATATGATCAATTTCCATTTTTTTCCATATCCATTATATTTAGATATGGCTTGTATCAAATGCATCCATGCTTCATGAGAAACCGTTTTATTTGTTAAATAAATTTCCGTAATATTTTTCATGAACCCCTACTTCTTTCTATATTATAACCATGTCATAATTTCATCTAGGCCCTTTTTATGACGTTCATATGGATATTCTATAGATTTACCTACTGCAAGTCCTGTCACCAATTCCATAGTATTATACCCTATCGCTTCTGCGATTTTATCTCTAGTATAAACTACATCTCGAATCCATAACGTTCCCAACCCTAATTCTGTTGCTTTCAAACACATATGCTCTACAGCACATCCGATTGATAAATAATCTCCTTCTAACCAATCTTCTTTTCTTTCTCTAAATACCAAAATTAGAATTGGAGTTTGCTCAATTACCTGAATACTTCCTTTGACACTACTTGTTGCATTATAAGCATGTGTGGCACTATCTTTACTATCTAAAACATGTGTGGTGGCATTTAATTGTGCCTGCATAATTTGTGCTACCTTATTCTTTTTTTCATTTTCTAATACAACAAAGTACCATGGTTGACGATTTGCTGCTGAGGGAGCTAATCTAGCACACTCAATCATATCTATAATATATTGTTTATCAATTGGTTCTTTACTATATTCTCTTGTACTTCTTCTTTGTCTTATTGCTTCTGTTAATTCCATATTTTCACTTCTCCTATTCCATATTTATAACACATCTCACCACAAAAAAACTGATTTTTTTAGAATCAGTTTTATCAATTATTCAATCGGCACTAAAAAATCTACTACACCATCATGATAATGTTCTAGTTCTGGTATATCCCTTATATTATACTTACAACTTGGTAAAAATTGTTCATAAAAATCTCTTGATGTTTGTTGAATTTCTTTTGAATTATCATTTACAATATGAAAAAGTAACCACTTCGATTTTGGAATTACAATTTGTTCAAATTCATCTATTTTGTGATCCCATAAAACCCAATATTCAAAATCTGGATTTTCAAATCGATCAGAATATTTTACCATACCATAAGAAATATTCCCATATTGTTCACAATATTGTTTTTTCATGGATATCCAAAAATTAGGAGCATCTTTTTTAACATCTATTTCATTGGTTGAAATTCCTTTTCCATACAATACGAATTCTTCTAATTCAATAATTTCATAAGGAATTTCTTCTTTTATGTTATCTGTTTCTTCAAATGTTAACTTTGGATAATTTTTAAGTCCATATTTTCCTTTTTTGATTACACTTGGTTTCACTCCATGAAATTTTTCAAATGCTCTAGAAAATGAAGTAGCATTTTCGTAACCATACTTATAAGCCACATCTATTATTTTTTCATTTCCGCTATATAAATCATATCCTGCTTGTGATAATCTTCTTTTACGGATATATTCTGATAAAGAAATATTGCAAAGTAAATGAAAAAGACGTTGCATTGTATATTCATTCACACCTAAAAACTTTGCTAAAGTGGTATAGGAAATATCTTGTTCTAAATTTTGTTCAATATATGTAATCATTTCATTCAATTGATGATATATATTCATAAATCACACATCCTAATCAGTATCTTACTTTATGGGCTTGATTTTTTCTCTTTCTTGATTGGATAGATTCAACCAATCATCTTTTCATTTTGCAATTTTCAAAACAGTATATTCAGGATTATATTCACGTTTTAATTGCATCATAGTTACAATTTCATGTTTTAGAACCTACACCCAACTTCTTTTTTATTATACCAATTGTTATATATTTTCGCAACAAACAAAAACAATCTTATCATTAAGATTGTTGTGAGAAAAATCATATTTTATAAGTTCTTCTTAGTTTCCATTTTGAATATTACAAATTGTCTGTTGAATGACATTTGCTTGGACATTATTGACTTGATACCAGCCATATTCTGTCATCGTATCATAAGTATCTGCTTGTGCTTCCATGATTCTATCCAATCCTTTTTTCAACAATTCTCTAATATCAGGATTAGAGCTTTCTAATGTTCCATGCACATATACTTCAACAGTACTTTTTAAAAGTAATAAATAGTTTTCCATAATTAACTTATCATTCATTTGCTTTTTCCTCCAATACATGCATCAATGTTTCATGAAATGTCTTATGATCCTTTAATTGTTTTTGCATAAAAGATATGAGTTTTTCATCTTCTAAAGATTGGATAGATTTTTCAATAATGGACGCTAAATTACTTTCATGCCCAACAGCATCTTCTACATAATCTAATTCTTTTTGTGTCATAAATTCCCTCCTACTTTTAATATGAATCAAATATTGTTTTTTTAAACATAAATTATATATTTGATATTACTACCTATTTTAAAACGAAAAAAAGATAATGTAATTTTGAAACATTATCTTTTATTGTTTATTTTTCCTGAAAGTTAGGTTTATACTTGTATACCAATGTATTTTCTTTGATATCTTCTTCTATTCCATACTGCATTTTTAAGCTACTGATATAATTTTTCATATCATTTAAAGTTGTTATGCTTCTTAAATTTTCCTTATGTAAAACTTGTGAATTTTCTTCTTGTATTTTTTGTTGTTCTTGTAACTTTTTTAATTTCATTTGAACTTTTTGTTCTGAGTCTTTCATGATTGCAATTTGTTCTTCCACTGATGTTGTAACTAATATTTGTGAATCAACTGCTATCAAGTATGCATCTACATTATATTTAGAGTCTTTTAGTGTTCTAATCAATTGTATTTGCTCTTCTGTAGTTCTTACCTTTAATACATCTGAATCAACTGCTAGTTCGTATGCTTTTTTATTATATTTACAGTCTTTTAGTGCTCTCATCAATTGCGTTTGCTCTTCTGTGGTTCTATTTGTTAATACATTTGAAGTAACTGCTATTTTATATGCATATTCATTATATTCACAGTCTTTTAGTACTTTCATCAATTGCGTTTGCTCTTCGGTAGTTCTTACCGTTAACACATCTGAATCAATTGCTATTTTACATGCATAATCATCATATTCACAGTCTTTTAGTGATCCCATCAACTGCATTTGCTCTTCGTTGGTTCTTGCTTTTAATACATCTAAATTAACCGCTATCAAGTATGCAGATACATTATATTCATAGTCTTTTAGTACTCTCATCAATTGTATTTGCTCTTCTGTAGTTCTTATTTCTAATACATTTGAATCAACTGCTATTTTATATGCATATTCATTATTTTCACAGTCTTTTAGTGCTTTCATCAATTGCATTTGCTCTTCTATGGTTCTTGCTTCTAATACATCTAAATTAACCGCTATCAAGTATGCATCTACATTAACCGCTATCAAGTATTCAGATACATTATATTCATAGTCTTTTAGTGCTCTCATCAATTGTATTTGCTCTTCGGTTGTTCTATTTCTTAATACAATTGGATGAACTGCTATTTGATATGCATATTCATCATATTCACAGTCTTTTAGTTCTTTCATCAATTGTATTTGCTCTTCTACAGTTCTTATTTCTAATACATTAAAATCAATTGCTATTTTATATGCATATTCATCATATTCACAGTCTTTTAGTGCTCTCATCAATTGAATTTGTTCTGTAGTAGTTCTTTCTGCTAATACATCTGAATGAACAATTATTGTATATGCATATCTATTATATTCACAGTCTTTTAAGGTATCTAACAATAATCGAATATCTTCAATAGATAAATTATCTAATGTACTAATTATTCTTTTTATTTTTTCCACATCTTCTAACTTATCCGCAATCATTTCCATAGTTTCTACTTTCATAATTTCACCTCTTGTTTAGTTATTTATTATAACAAGAAAAAAATAAAAATACAACATTTATAAACAAAAAAAGCCTTGACTCTAAGGCAATAATACTTTACTGGTGACCAGTACGAGATTCGAACTCGTGAATGCTGCCGTGAAAGGGCAGTGTGTTAAGCCACTTCACCAACTGGCCATAATGGCGCCTAATGTAGGACTCGAACCTACGACCTATCGGTTAACAGCCGAGTGCTCTACCGACTGAGCTAATTAGGCACTTTCGTCTTCCTTAAGACTTTTTCATTATATAATAGAATTTGTTTTTTTGCAATACTTTTTTAGTAATTTTTTACCAAAAATGTGATTACATATCTTATTATATGTACATATAGTCAAAAAAATGTAAAAATATTCAAAAAAGAAGTTTCCTAATAAAACTTCTTACCTTGGTATCTATGCTTTAATTTTTCTAAGGTTGGTACATCATACTCTTTTATTTCTTGTTTTAAAATTTCACTCAGTGTCATAGTCCCCTCATCAAGAGTATCATATATTTCTGGAAAATCAATACCGAGCATTTCATGGCAAGTACCTTCATAATTAGCCCATAATAATGCTTGCCGCAAAAAATAATTCATCGTTTTTAAATTTTCAATATATAAATTTGGTACACTACTTCTTCGAAAAAGTCCACAATCAATAATTCCTAATTTTTCATATTTTTTGTTATATAAAATATGAGCTAATTTCATATCACGAATCTGAATTCTCATATTAGATAATATTTTAATTTCTTGTTCAATTTTTTCTAATTCTAAAATAATACTTCGAATATTAGCTCTTTGAGCATGGGACGCAACCTCAGAATTGATAAACCTTAACATGGTATATCCTCTATACTCATGTTGTAAATTGTAAACATCAGTAAGCGGTAAATAAAATTTTGATAAATGTAAGTTTGTTAAGTCATGGAGAAATTCAGAATCTATTGCATCAAGATTTTTTCGCCTTTCTTTTTTATAAATTTTTACAAGTCGATCTTGATATTCATAAATATCAGCTTCTTCACCACTATTCATTAAGTTACCTAGTATAATTGGTTGCCCATTCTGATAAAGTTGCTCCATTCGTTACTCCTTTCTAAAAAAGATTCTAAATCGAATCTTTTTATCTTAATTTAATATGTACTTCTCTTAATTGTTGTTCTGTTACTTCACTTGGGCAACCCATCATCAAATCTTGACCACTTACACTCATTGGAAAAGCCTGTACTTCTCTTAAGTTTGGTTCATCTTTCAGTAGCATAATCATACGATCAATCCCTGGTGCCATACCTGCATGCGGAGGAACACCATATTGGAATGCATTGTATAAAGATTGGAAACGTTCTTTGACTACATCTTTCGTATATCCTACTAATTCAAAAGCCTTTTCTAAACAAGCAACATCGTGATTACGAACTGCCCCACTTGCCATTTCATTTCCATTACATACAAAATCGTATTGATATGCCAAAATATCGTCCAAAGATTCTGTTTCTAATGCTTCCAGTCCACCTTGTGGCATACTAAATGGATTATGGCAAAAATCATATTTTCCTTCTTCTTCATCATATTCAAACATTGGAAAGTCATTAATGATACAGAATGCATAGTGATTTGGATCTAATAAATCTAGTTTTTGTCCTAAAAAACTACGAATCATACCTGCATATTTAGATGCTTTTAATTCTTTTTTATCTGCAATAAAGAATAAAACACTATTTACTTTTAAATGCGCTGTTTCAATTAATTGTGTTCTTTGTTCTTCCGTTAAAAATTTGTCAATTGGACCTTTAAATGTACCATTTTCTTCTAAAGTTATATATCCAATTCCTGGCATACCAATAGAAGATGCATAGTCCACTACTTCATTGAACCAAGCATTCGATTTATTTCCAATATCTGAAACTGCAATTCCACGAACTGTTACTCCACGGAATGGTTTAAAATCACTTTCAACAAAAATATCACTTAAATCAATAATTTCTAAAGGATTTCTTAAATCTGGTTTATCCGTTCCATATTTTAACATTGCTTCTTTATAAGAAATTCGTGGAAAAGGTCTTGGTGTAATTGTACGATTTGAAAAGTGGGAAAATGTATCATAGAAAATTTCTTCTCCTACTTCATAAACATCTTCTTCTTCCACAAATGCCATTTCAAAATCTAATTGATAAAATTCTAATGTACGATCTGCTCTACAGTCTTCATCACGAAAACAAGGAGCAATTTGAAAATAGCGATCAAAACCACCAACCATCAGCAATTCTTTAAATACTTGTGGAGCTTGGGGTAAAGCATAAAATTTACCTCGAAATTTACGAGAAGGGATTAAGAAATCTCTGGCCCCTTCTGGAGAAGATGCGGTAATAATTGGTGTTTGCACTTCGGTAAACTGCATATTGTTCATTTTTTCTCTTAAATAGTTTAAAAGTTTAGCGCGAAATACAATATTTTCATGTACTTTTTTATTACGTAAATCTAAATAACGATATTTGAGTCTTACTTCTTCATTTACTTCATGAGAAGTAACTACTTCGAATGGAAGCACATTTTTTGCTTTTCCTAATACCGTTAAAGATTCTACTAATACTTCAATCGTTCCAGTTACGATTTTAGGATTGTAATCTTCTTCATTACGCTTACGAACCATTCCTTCTATCATAATAGTAGATTCTTTCGTTAAATGCGCAAATATAGTATCATCATTACTAACCAATTGGACAGTTCCCGTTTCATCGCGTAAATCAACAAACAATACGCCACCATGATCTCTGATATTTTCTACCCAACCAGATAAACGAACTTTTTTCCCTGCATCTTGTTCTTTTAAATCGACAGGATGGTGTGTACGATATTTATTTTCTTTCATATATCCTCCTTTAAAAATCACAATTTTTAGGTGTTCTTGGATAAGGAATGACATCTCTTATATTTTCAACACCTGTTAAATAAATAAGCAATCTTTCAAATCCCATTCCAAAACCTGAATGGATACAACCTCCATATTTTCTTAAATTTAAATACCAATCTAATCCTTCTTTTGTCATATGTAATTCATCCATACGAGCCATTAATTTTTCATAACTTTCTTCACGTTGACTACCACCCATTAATTCACCTGATCCAGGGACTAATAAATCAACAGCCGCAACTGTTTGATTGTCAGGGTTTAACTTCATATAAAATGCTTTAATATCTTTTGGCCAATCTTTCACAAAAACAGGTGCATGAAAATATTCTTCCGTTAAATACTTTTCATGCTCTTTCGCAATATCCTGTCCATAAACTGGTTCATATTCAAATTCTTTATTGGCATTTTTTAAAATAGTAATAGCTTCTTCATGCGTAATACGAACGGCTTTATTTTCTAATAAAGCTTTTAATTTATCAATTAATCCTTTTTCCACAAACTCATTTAAAAACTCTAATTCTAATGATGCGTGATCCATCACATATTTTACAATATACTTTAACATGTCTTCTTCAATATCCATGAGTCCATTTAAATCACAAAAGGCAATTTCTGGTTCAATCATCCAAAATTCAGAAGCATGGGTTTTGGTATTGGAATTTTCGGCACGGAATGTTGGTCCAAAAGTATAGATCTTTTTATAGGCCATTGCAAATGTTTCTCCTTCAAGTTGTCCTGTTACAGTAAGTCCTACTTTTTTCCCAAAGAAATCGTCTTTAAAATCAATATTCCCTTCTTTATCTTTTGGAATATTTTTTAAATCCATAGTTGTAAGTTGAAACATTTCTCCAGCACCTTCTCCATCATTTGCAGTGATTAAAGGTGTATGCACATATACATAGCCTCTTTCTTGAAAATATGTATGAATCGCATGGGCTGCTAAACTACGAATACGAAAAACTGCTTGAAATAAATTGGTTCTAGGTCGTAAATAAGCTACTTCTCTTAAAAATTCACGTGTATGACGCTTTGGTTGCAATGGATAGTCTTCTGGACAATCTCCTTCTAAATGAATTTCTGAAATTTTAAGTTCAAAATCTTGACCAGCACCAACGGATTCTTGAATGGTTCCAGTTACTGTAATAGCACATCCATTATGAAATCCATTAATTTCGTCAAAAGCAGGAGTTTCTTTATCATATACGAGTTGTACATGTTTAAAATAGGTCCCATCGGAAAAATCAATAAAACCAAAATCCTTTTGTTTACGAATATTACGAATCCATCCTTGTAATGTAACAGTTTTAGCTTGATAATCCTTTAAATTTTCATATAAATCCTTAACATCGATCATATCCATTATCCTTTCTTCATTTCTTCTAAAACTAAATTTCTGGTAACAGCAGGATTGGCTTGCCCTCTCGTTTTTTTCATAACTTGACCTACTAAGAAATCTACTATATTAGTTCTACCCGCTTGATATTGTTCTTTTGCTTCTGGATGTTCTTCTATTACTTCGTTAACGATTAAAGCAATTTCATCATCATTACCTATTTGTTGAATTCCTAATTCTTCTACTAATTGTGTAGGCGCTTTTTCTTCTTCTAATGATTGATATAATACCTCTTTTGCTTGTTTACTAGAAATTTTGCCTTCTTTGATTAAATCAATTAAATCAGTTAACATTTTAGGAGTTAAAAATAGTTTGGTAATTGGTATTTCATATTTATTCATATGTCCTAAAATTACACTCGTAATCCAGTTAGAAGCAGCTTTTGGATCTGATCCTTCTTGAATGGTTGCTTCAAAATATTCAGCCATTTCTTTTTCTTTAACTAATATGGTTGCGTCATAACGAGAAAGACCATAATCTTCCATATAATGAGTAATACGCTCATATTGTAATAAAGGAATTTCGCTTTTAATGGATTCTAACCAAGTATCATCTACACGAATTGGCGGAATATTTGGTTCTGTAAAAAATTTATAATCGACCGCATCTTCCTTAGAACGCATTAAATAAGTACACATATCATTTTCATCATAACGTCTCGTTTCTTGTTTGACTACTCCACCAGATTCTAAGATTTCTGTTTGTCTTTTGATCTCACATAAAATAGCTTCTTTGACATTGTTAAAAGAGTTTACGTTTTTAATTTCCACTTTTGTACCTAATTCTGTCGCATTTTCTTCAGCAAGAGAAATATTAACATCACAACGCATTTGTCCTCTATCCGTTCTTGCTTCACTGGCACCACAGTATAAAAATATACTTCTTAAAGCTTCTAGAAACGCAATTGCTTCTTCGGCACTATGCATGCAAGGTTCAGTAACTGTTTCCAAGAGTGGAACACCTGAACGGTTATAATCAATTAACGAATAAGCTCCATAGTGATCTAAAGATGCAGTATCTTCTTCTAGATGGGTATCATGAATGAATACTTTTTTATCTTCATCATTGGCATGAACCATGACATATCCATTGATTCCAACAGGATGATAAAATTGTGTAATTTGATATCCTTTTGGTAAGTCAGGATAGAAATAGTTTTTACGTTCAAATGTAATATATTTAGGTGTTTCACAGTGCATCGCAAGCGCCATTTTAAGAGCCTGTTTTACTCCATTTTCATTAATGACTGGTAAAATACCTGGCAATCCTAAATCAACAGTGGCAAGATGACTGTTTGGTATTTCTGAATAAGCATTGGCTGCACCAGAGAAGTTTTTAGAAATCGTCTTCAGTTCACAGTGAACTTCTAATCCAATGGTAACTTTATACATGATTTTCTTCTCCTTTCGCAATTTGGTCTTTACAACCTGTTATTTTTTCAATTTGATTTGCCATATTGAGTACTACATCATCTTCAAATTGTCTTCCCGTCAAGTTGATAGCAATTGGCATATCATTAACAAAACCAATTGGGAGTGTAATACTTGGATATCCACCAAAGTTTCCGATTGCCATATGGTTTTCAAGTACCAAATAACGGTCTGACAACTGGTCTGTTTTTTCACCAAATTTAGGTGCGATTCCACCACTTGCTGGCATAATAAGACCATCATATGTTTGGAATAGTTCATTCATTTTATCGACAATCATATGACGAATTCTACCAGCATTTTTAAATAATTTTTCTTGATTTTCTTTTTGCAGAATGTAACTACCTAAAATAAAACGTCGTTTAATTAATTCACTAAATCCTTTGGTTCTAGCATCAAACATAATTTCTTGAATACCATTTCCTTCTCCTCTTACACCAAAAGGGATACCAGTTAAATTTGCATTGTTACTCGTTGCTTCAGCACATGAAATTGTCATGTAAGTAGGATAAATTGCATTCAGTAATTCACGGTTAATAGAAACACCTTCTACTTCAAAACCTAATTGTTTGCACTTTTCAATCATCGCAAAAAATTGTTTCAATGTTTCTTTTAATTCTGGATCATCCACATGTTCATAATTTTCTAAATCGCATGCTTCTTTGATATAAAATAGTTTTCTTCCTTTGATATCATTTTCAAGTGTATCTACATATTGTTTTCCATCATCTGGAAGAGATGTCATATCATGAGGATCGCTTCCTTTGATCGTATCTATGACATAGGCAACATCTTTGACATTGCGAGCAAAACATCCTACATGATCTAGGGAAGACGCAAATGCGAATAATCCATATCTAGATACTCTTCCATATGTTGGTTTATATCCAACAATACCACCAAAGGCAGCAGGTTTACGAATAGAATCACCTGTATCAGAACCGATTGAAAATGGAACAATTCCTAAAGCAACAGCAGCAGCACTCCCGGCGCTAGAGCCACCAATTTGTCTAGATGAATCCCATGGATTTTTTACAACGCCAGTATGTCCTGTCGTTCCAGTTCCTCCCATTGCAAGTTCATCTAATACTGTTTTCCCCATTAAAACAGCACCTGCATCTTCTAATTTTTGATATACAGTCGCATTATAAACAGGTACATAATTTTTTAAAATATTAGAAGAAGAAGTGGTTAAAATACCTTTTGTTGAAAAATTATCTTTTAAAGCATATGGAATACCAGATAAGATAGTATTCGCAGTTTGTTCTTGTTTTTTGTCTAAAATTGTTACAAATGCATTGTATGTTTCTTGATACTGATTTGCACGTGAAATCGCTTCTTCAAATAAAGCATCACTTGTTACTTCTTTTTGATCTAAAGATTGACGAATTTCATCGATTGATTTATCCATATAACTCATGCTTCTTCCACCACCTTTGGTACTCTGACTTGATTACGATCTACATTTGCAGCATTTTGAAGTGCTTCTTCTGTTTCTAGTGTATCTTGAATTTCATCTTTACGGAATTTTGCATGATCAATTTGATAAGGAAATGTCATTGGTTCTATTTGATCAATGCCCTCAATATGGTCAATAAAATCCATTTGTTTTAAAATCACTTCAAATTCTTTTTCTAATGTTTCATATTCTTCTTCATTCATGTCAAACATCAACTTTGCAGCATATTCTTTTAGTTTATCTTTGGTAATCATAACATTCATCCTTTCATATAAAAACAGCCACTCTTCCCTATATAGGGACGAATGACTGTTGTATCCGCGGTACCACCCTTATTACCATAATGGTCTCTTTTGGTTCTATCAAACCTTAGTGTTATTAACGGTTCACATCCGGCTTACACTACTTTTCTTTCGCATAAGCAACTCCAAAGTGTTTTTCACAAATATATATGTTGTTAGCTTCCACCATATCTAACTCGCTTGTACAAAGGGATATTTGTTACTTTTCTTTTTCTCAGTCGTTGTTCTAAGTATAAAATATTTTAAATCATATGTCAATAACTTCCTTTATTATTATATGCCTTTTTCTTTAAATTATATTTTCTATTTTTGTGAAGAAAAAGAACGTTATTGTTCTTTAATCTTTCCTGCTACTTTGATTCCTATTAATACAATAATTCCAAAGCATATAATACCAATCGTGATTATCATGCCATAATTTTTCTTTTTTACAACTACAGGTGTATCTGTTTCTGTTGATTCATGGTTATTTACTTCTTTTTCTTCTTCAAGAATCTCTGTTTCTTCATTTTCTATATTGGTAACTTCGTCAGGTTCTACGATATTTTCTTCCACACCTTGAATTGTACCATTACTATGGGAAGGTTGGGTTGATGTTTGACCAGTACTAGATTGAGAATTTGACTGCTGTATCGTTGGTTGCTCCACTGTAGTATGATTTTCTTGATTTTCGTTTGAATTTGAAGTATTTTCATTCGATGGCTTTTGTTCTGATGGAACTTGCTCTGATGGCTCTTGTTCTGATGGCTCTTGCTCTGATGGCTCTTGTTCTGGTTGTTTGATGACATCTTCTTCAATCGTCACATAGATAACTTCTGTTGATTTACTATCTTGACTATCTACCGCTGTTATCGTAATAGTGTAATGTCCTGCTACATTCCATATTACATTAGAAATCAATGTAACCTTTTCACTATTTACATCAATAAGTCCATCTTCTAAATCTGTAACAACAATATATTGTTTCATATCTTCTAGTGTTTTATGATCTGACACTTTAAAGGTAAAGTAATTTTGTTTTAATTCTATCTTTGGTGGCTCATTTACAATCAATTCTTGTAAAAATTGTTGATATGGCTTTTGATCTGTTGGTTCCAATTTAGAAACTAAATCAATGATCAAATTAATATCTTGTTGGTTTGCAAAAGGATCCATATATTCCTTTTGTGTATGATTACTTAAATAAGAAGATACATATGTAGTTACTCTTTCTTTATATAATTGATATAATGCATTATTATCCTTAGCAATTGTTTCTGGTACCAATCCATACTGCGTCATAACATAGGTAATTTGATCAAGTTCCTCATCTGTAATCTTATAATTTTCTAATGATTCTCCAGTCAAATCACTTGTTATGATGACGTCATTTTTATTACCTATATAATATAATGTGATTTGGTCACCGAGTTCCATATCAATATCATATGTATCTACTAGTACGTCTGTCCAAAATGGATGACTAGTACTTACACTTTTAGAATGTTTTTCGTTTCCATTCTTATCTGATACTGTAATTTTTGAAAATACATCACTTGAATAACCACTAGATTTAATGCGAGTTCCTCGATATGTGATATGAAGCGTATTTCCTTGCAACTCTAGTTTAAATGGAATTTTAGTTGCGTCATTGGTTGAATCATAATTTCCAAGACTATAAATCGTAATACCATTTCCATAAGATATATCATCAATACCACGATAATGAATAGTATAAGATGTTTCTTTTCCGGCAACCACAGTCATATAAAATCTATCATATTCTAAAGCAACATTCCCTCTAGGAGGCGCTACTCGATAGGTCCCAATAGGCAATGTCAAAGTCATTTCTGGACTTGTAACGAGCACTTTAGCAACTTCTTGATCCCCATCCTTAATGATTAAATATTTATTTTTTATATTACTAAAATCGTCGATTTCAAATGTAATATTCACAGTTCCTGTTAAATTTTCAGCTTTTAATTCAGATGCCGTTACTAAATCATATTCCCCAATTTTATGATATTTTTCTTTTAAAGAAGTAGCTAGATTAGAATCAGATACGATATCACCCAAGTAGTAAACTACTTCTGCATTACTCTGCATCATTTGATCTTTTACATCTTCTGAAATTTCAATGCCCCATGATTCAAAGTATGGAACTAAATTGAGATGGTATTTTTTTTCATATGCTAATACCCAAGCATCTTGCGTTTTTAATTTTTTTCCAGTGGTATAATATACTTCTCTAAAATATTGATTTACATAAGCATAAGCTTCTTTATACTCCCCTGTAGCATTTAACATATTAATAAATGTATAAAGAGTACCTTGTGTACCTAAAGCAGTATCTGTAAATTTTACTCCTTCTTTACGTTTTTGATTCCAAGTTTCTTCATTGGCATCAATATTTCCTAACCAATTATCATTATATTTATATAATCCACTCAATTGTTGAATATAGTATGAGAAAATATTGACTGCAATTTCGGTAATTGGCATTCCATTTCCAGAAGCTCCTACATTTCCTTGATAACCATGTCCATATTCATGTAGTGTACCCCACCACTGTTGCATCGTTGAATACATTTCTGTTGATGTTTTACCAATACAATCATACAAGGCATAATATGCACTACCAGGTCCATGTTTATTTGCTTTTAAGAAAAATTTAGTTTTTACTGCCTGATCCCATTCATGTTCTGGCGTATAAGAAATTCCAATTAATTCATCATAAATATCCATTACTTGATTCCAAAAAGTAAATGTTTCATCGAAAGAATCGAAACTTCTTTGAGATGATTTGTCATAAACATGAGCACGATCTTCATAAGGCATTAATGCCATAAAAGATAATCCATCTAACATCGCATAACTATCTGTATCAGCTTGCCATTCTTGTAAAAATTGAGCCTCATATTCTGCTCCATCACCCTCATGATAATAATGTAATGGCTTTACTTTTGTATCATCTATATTATATTTTATTTCATAAACAACTGGTCCAGTTTGTTTATATAATGTTTTTACGGTTGGAACAGCTGCTAAAGTCCCATCACACTCTTCACTTGCACCCGAATTAGAAACTGTTTGCCATCCATCATTTTCAGTTGAATTTGTTATGGTTGTTGTCGTTTGACACCAGTTATTATTATTTTGAATGGTTACTGTTAAATCGCCAGTTCCACTAATTTTACGCATCTGAATCTGACCAATATCATCACCATTAACATCTAAAAATACACCGATCATTTGTCTATCCATATAATTTCCACG
>CANQAF010000010.1 GCA_947588975.1 uncultured Bacilli bacterium | reverse complement strand
ACCAGATTGATACCAAACTCAAAATTGTGAGTAAATATAAGAAAACGACTTGTTAAAAAGTCGTTTTTGTATTGTTATATCTGTTATTAAAAAACTTTATAATGAAGATTTCTTATGGACAACTAGTTTGAACTTGTTCCAATCCAACTTTATCTGTCTCTTCAATTCGAACTAAAGTTGCTTCTTGAAACAAGTTGTCATCGTTTAAATTATTACTATGGTCTACTTCAAACATAAATTCATAATTTTTTCCAACTTCAATATTTGGATTTAATTTTTTTGAAACTTTTACTGATAAAATAGGTTCCATTTGAAATTGTCTTAACACTAACCATTCATAATCTTCTTCATTACTTGGGACATTATTTAATACATAAAACGTTTTCACAAATGTACAAGAGTTTTCTTCTTTTACCATTGCATTAGTTTCATATACTGGGCATGCATATTTATCGTGAAAAGAGCCAACGTGGTTCTGATAGCCGCCTGTTTCAGTTTTACAATGCCAAGCTTTATAACCAAGTCCAACATAAATATCTCCATCTTGTATCGCAAATAACGGTCTAGTATTGCGATAACGAACTAGTAAATAATCAATTCCTATTATTACTAGTAATACCACAATGATCAGACAAATTTTCTTCCCCATTCTATCACCTAGTTAAATTATATCAATTGGATAGAAATAATTCAACCTATACTAGTATTGAATCATGTTCATATTTAAATGTAAAATGCAATCAAAACTGAAAATCTTTAATTCATATACTTTTTGAGTATTTCATAGTTGCCTTGTATTTCCTTTTGACCATCAATTATATAACTTGCTGTTTTTGTTTCATCATCAATTTTGACAATAATTGAAAATGCTTCTATTTGATATTCTTTTTTAAATGCTTCTAACTCCTTATCATATAAAATTTTTGCCATATTCTTCCCTCCTTGCATCCACTATACCATAGTCAATTTTAGAGTGCAAATGAAGAATTAACCATATTTGTAGCTTTATTTGTACCAATTTTTAAAATCTGAATAGCAAATATTCTATTTTTACAGCTTACTATATACAAATATATATAAATAATAAAAAATTAAAAAAAATACCAATTAATCAATTGGTATTCTACGCTCTACTGTTGTCTTGCTTTCTTTAGGATAGGTAATTTTTAAAATACCATTTTCAAGATTTGCTTTTATAGAAGATTCATCAATATCCCCTACATAGAATGTACGACTATATTCTCCATAATAACGTTCTTGGCGAATATAATTTTTTTCTTGTCCTTCTTTAGACGCCATAATTGTTAAATATCCATTATTATAATCAATGGTAACATTATCTTTTTGATAGCCTGGTAAATCCATTTCAATACATTGATTTTCTCCTACTTCATAAATATCAGTTCTAAGAGGCTCAAAATCATTTCGATCAAAAAATCCATTCCATAAATTGGTTCTTAAATTCATATATATCCTCCTTTATATCAAAAATATTTTATGTATTTTATATAAAATTATACGTCTTGGTAATAAGAATTTATAATTTGATATGCGCTTTCATTATCTTGTGAAACCAAATAAATTAAGTAATTTCCTAATTTTGTTTCTTTTCGATTTTTTAATAATTGATATACTAGTTCATCTTTTGTTTTCCACTTTTCTTCTAAATCTTCAAAATAATTATGAATAACATTTTTGACTTCTTCTTCTTTTTTTGTTTCTATAATTAAAAATTGTTCTACAGTATCTAATTTATCTGTAATAGCAAAAAGATAACTAGTAACATCACTCATATGGATTCCTAGATTCTCCAAATCTTCTTTTTCTAATACAATCATATCAGGAAATAATTTTTTCTTATTTTCTTTTATAATATCTAGTTTTTTGATGGTTTGATTCCCTGCAATATAAATAAAGTGGTTCCCATATTGTTGTTCTAAGCGATTTTGATATATTTGTTTAGTCGCTTCATTTAACTCATTTTGATAACGATTAGACCAATAAGATGTAATTTGATCTTCTACCTGATCTTGATAAGAAAGAACCGGTTCTACTACAATATAAGTTTGAGGAGTTTGATTAGAAGTCATAAATAAAATATGAGTATACATATTTTTCGTTAATCCTAAAATTGATTCAATTTCTTTAGTATCATAAATAGTAAATTCACTTAAATCTTCTTCTAACAGTTGAGCAAGATTTTCATAATCAACTTCATCTAACGTAATAGATGTTAACTCTCTTTTCATATGATCTAAATCTAGTTCTTTTTTCTTTGTTCCACATCCTGTTAGTAATATTAAAAATATAAAACATACAATTATTTTTTTCATATAAATCACCATTTATAATCTATGTAGACTCGCATATTTTATACTATTTTTTCCATACTAGTAATGGTGATTTTATGAATCAAACTTCTCTTTGGTTAGATGGTTATTCAATATCAAAAGAAAAACCTACAATTCAAAATAAAAAAGTAGATGTATGCATTATTGGTGGTGGTATCGCGGGTATTTCTACTGCTTTTGCATTAAAAGATAGTGAACTAAATGTTATACTAATTGATAAAGGAACAATTGGATTTGGTGCAACAGCATATACAACTGCCAAAATTTCATATTTACAAGAACTACCCTATCAAAAAATTGTAACCATGCATGGAATAGAAGCTGCAAAGCTATATTATAATTCTCAAAAACAAGCATTTAATCAAATAAAGTATAATATAGATACTTATCATATTGATTGTGACTATCAAACAGTCAAAGACTATATTCTTGCCAATGATGTTTCTTCTGTTGCAAAAGTAAAAAAAGAAGAAGCATTATTGAAAAAATGGAACGTACCCTATCAAACCATTACTACATTACCTTTACCAATTTCATTTCAATATGGAATTGGTGTATCAAGTGCTGTTTTTCATCCATTAAAATATTTATATGGATTGAAAAAACAAATAGAATTAAAAATTCCTATTTATGAAAATGTATTTGCCAAAAAAATAAATAAGAATAAAAATAGTTATACTATAGAAACAGATATTGGCAAATTAGAAGCAACATATGTCGTAGTAGCGACACATTACCCATTTTTTATTATTCCAAGTTATATTCCATTCAAAACACATGTTGAAAAATCATATGTAATTGCTTCCAAAACAAAAGACATTCATGATTTTTCTTGTATCACAACAGGTACTCCAATGCATTCCATTCGATATCATAATGATTATTTAATCTATGGAAGTTATGCACATGCACTTACCAATCATTTAGATGACGAAAAAAATTTAAAAAAAATCAAAGAACGTTTTCAAAACCATTTTCAAAAAGAAATAGATTACATATGGTTCAATCAAGATTTAATTCCAAATGATGGGCTTCCTTTCATTGGTGAAACGGAAAAAGGATCTCACTTATTTATTGCGACTGGATTCCATACTTGGGGAATGACAAATGGAACCATTGCAGGTACCATAATTGCTGATTTAATACAACATTCATATTCTCCTTATGAAGATTTATTCATGATCAAACGAAATTGGAACCTCTCACGTGTTGGACATTTTATAGTCGATGCATGCCGATATGCAAAAATATATTTACAGACCATTCTTATTCAAAATCCTAAATTTTATCGTGACCATGTCTGTGTAATCAATGAAAATGGAACAAGAATTGGAATTTATATTGATGACAAAGGAATTCAACACAAAGTTTATAATCAATGTCCACATATGAAATGTAACTTAATATTTAACGAAAAAGAAAAGACATGGGATTGTCCATGTCATAGTTCAAGATTTGATATTGATGGAAATGTCATTCGTGGGCCTAGTATGCAATCCATTAAAATTTCTAAATAAGTGGCTGATATTCTGGTTTAATATAATCTGTAAGATATAATCCTTCATAAGAGCAAGCATTATTCATTTGTTTTTTAATTTTTTGATAGCTTTCAGCTTCAATTTCTTCTGGAATTTGTTCTGTTTTTAAATAATCAGTTACTTTTTCATTGGTATCCAGAGAACACAATTGTCTTAATACCAGATAATTAAATGCATAAGATACTATATCAAAATTTATTTTTCCATAACAGTCAATAAATTGTTGTAAAGAAGCCGAATAATAATCCATATCATATCCTTGATATGCAACATTATCTAAATCACAAAAACAAACATCCTGACTTCCAACAAGTATATTTCCAGCACTTACATCTCCATATAATATACCTAATGTTTCAAATTGTTTTAATTTTTCTTTTATTTGTATTAATATTCTTAATTGATCTTCTCTTGAAGTACATATAAAATCTAAAGATCTAAAGTAAGAACGTGTCATTGTATAACCAACTATATTTTTTCCATATGATATAGACGCTAATATTTTAACATCATTGATTTGTTCCAATTGCTCATTTTGATATAATAATTTAATCTTTTGAAACTTATTGTCAATTACATAAGGTGGAATATCACAAGTCCAAATTTTAGCCAAAGTATCTTCTCCAAATAACTCTGGAATTTGATAAATATTACTTTCTCCACCATAATCAAACGATGGTGCATCATATAAAGATAAAAATTGTTTTGCGGTTAACTTTATATTTGGTAACTTTTTCATTTACATCACGAGCGTTATTATAACACATACTTCATATTTGTCAAATTGATCAAAATAAAATAGGAATTATCTTCCTATTTTATTTTTCATACCTTTTGATCCGCTAAAATTACTCAAAATGTTACTATCAAATGAAGTTGTTTTTTTACTTGCATTTTTATAATCTTTAATTGCCATTGTAATCATATCATCTAATAAAGTCTTATAGTCTTTTGTTGAACTCCACATATAGAAAGCTAAGCTTCCTGGAATTGTGTTTGGCTCATTAACATATACTTCTTCTGTTTCACGATTGATTAAAAAATCAATACGTACAGTACCTGCCAAATCCAATGCTCGAAATGTTTTTAATGATAATTCTCTTACTTTTTCTTCTAACTTTTTAGAAATACGAGCTGGTATTACAATTTCGCTAGTAGACATCTTGTTACCTGCTTTAATTCCACTTTTTAATTTTCCTTTCCCACCTGATAAATATTTATCATCAAATGTTAAAAATTGATTTTTGGTTAACATTTCCGCTAAAGCAGAAGTTTCTTGAAATTCGTGGTTCCCTAATACGCTACAATTCACTTCTAGTATATTTGGAATTACTTGTTCTACAATAATTTTGTTATCATAAGTGATTGCTTCGGTAATACATGCATCTAATTCTTTTTCTGTTTTAGCAATAGAAATACCAATACTACTTCCTAATTTAGCAGGTTTTACAATCACAGGATATCCAATAGCTTTCACTTCTTTCATAATTTTAGTTGTATCCGTTAAATATTCTGTATCATAAAACCATGTATATTTTGGAACTGGAATTTCATTTAATTCCATCAACTGTCTTTGAACAACTTTATCTTGACCTAATGCAGCTCCTAAGATATTACATCCAACATATGGAATACCAATAAAATCCAAAAATCCAGCTAATGAACCATCCTCAGCGCCTTTTCCATGTACAACAGGAAAAGCAATATCAATTTCTGCCACATTATGACGGAATAAACCAGTTACAGATTGTAAAAAGAAACCTTCCTTAGTTTTTACTAATGTTACCTTTTTAGCATATCGTTTTAATGTATCAAAATTACGATATACATCCATTTCCATGAGCATTTTTCCTGTATACCAAGTACGGTCTTTAGCAACATAAATTGGTACAATTTCATATTTATCTTGATCCATGTAGTTCATTGCTTGTACTGCTGTAATAATGCTTACCTCATGTTCTACACTTTCTCCTCCAAAAATAACTCCTACTTTAATTTTCATAAAATCCTCCTACTTCTCGTTAAAAATATCTGGTAAATCGTTTTCCAAAAGCACAAAAGTTTCTTTTTCATATAATTTTTGCATTAATGGAAATGCTTCTTTTACATCATTTAAAACATAGATGTTACTCTTTTTATATTTTTTTGCAACTAATGCATTATAAATAGGTTCTGTTTGTTTTTTCCCTACTAATATAATAGCGTCAGCAACTTTAGCCATTTGTTCCCCAAAAGTATAATTGATTTCATCTTGCATTTTACCCATTTCAATCATACCAGGTGTTACTACAATTTTCTTACCTGGCATTAAATTTAATACATCTAATGCCATTTTTGAACCTACTGGATTAGAATTATAAGCATCATCTATTATATTTATATTTCCCATTTTTTTCATTTCTAAACGATGTTCTACCGGTTTTACTTTTTTCACACCTGCTTGTAATTGTGCAACTGTCATACCAAATTCTTTTCCAAGGGCAATTCCCGCAAGAATATTATATATATTGGCTTGTCCTAACAGTTTTGTCGTAAATGGATATTTTGTTTTGTCACCTTTAAATTCTACATCAAAAGTAGTTCCTTCATGGGTTAAATGAATATTAGTTGCTCGTACATCTGCTTTTTGTTCAATACCAATCCATACAATCTTACACTGATTTTTTAATTGATAACTTTTTTGTAATGGATCATCGGCATTTAAAATTCCAATTCCATCTTCAGGTAAAGATTCAATTAATTCAAATTTTCCTTTTTGAATATTTTCTTGTGAACCAAAACTTTCT
The DNA here is from genome assembly GCA_947588975.1 of uncultured Bacilli bacterium. Classification (GTDB taxonomy): domain Bacteria; phylum Bacillota_I; class Bacilli_A; order RF39; family UBA660; genus UBA5026. The sequence goes on along the minus strand of CANQAF010000010.1, from coordinate 18,113 downwards.
AAATGAGCAGTTCCAATTTTAGTCAAAATTCCATATTGAGGATGTACCAAATCACATAATTCTTTGATTTCCCCCATTTTGAAAGCACCCATTTCAGCAATTAAAATATCATTGAATTTATCCAAATAATTATTAATTGTCATAATCAATCCTAATGGTGTATTAAAATTTTTAGGTGTTGGTAAAGCATTATACTTCATATTTAAAATATCACTCAAAATATTTTTACTGCTTGTTTTTCCATAACTACCAGTAATTCCAATTACCTTCAAATTCAAAGCTTTTAATTTACGTATTGCTTTTCTTTTAAAACTAGCATTAATACTCTTTTCAAGTGGAATATTAATTCCATTTGCAAGCCAAACCATATAATAATTCAAATATGATAGTAAACCAATAATTACATAATATATTGGTAACATTTCTACATTATAATTGATAATTATAAAAACAATTGGAATCAAATAAATCAAATAAATTGTTACAAATAAACGTTTCACACGCTTGGTAAATTTTAATGGTAATTTATTTTGCTCTTTTTCTTGTTTATGTAAAAGTACAAGTGACAAAATAGTATATAAAGCAATAAATATAACCATAATTAAGATATCTGAGATAAAAAAGCCTAATAAGAATACAAAACACAAAAGTTCCAAACTCAAAAATACATGTTTTTTATTTTTCCAAATCCATTTTATATATCGATTTCCGTCATTATACCAATTTTGTTGTAACATATGCACGGAATGTTTTGATTTGAAAAATAAATAAATTAAAAATGGTAATAAAGAAATTACAAATTTTACTAACATATAGTACCTCTCAATCTAAAAAATTATGTAAAATTGAAATGGTTTTCCCAAGATACTCCAAATATGCATAGTGTGTAGCGTCTTCATATGTAACGACTCCTGCATCTGGAATTAACGACTCTAATTCGTAAGCGCGTTGTAAAGGTACCTCTTCATCACAAGTTCCCCAAACAAGCAATGTTGGACAATTAATTTTTTTTACTTCTTTAGAAATATCTAAATTGACTGTTTCTACTAATATCTCACGCATTCTTGGTGTTGCATTTTTATAATCCGTAGAGCCAATATGACGTTTTGCAAATTGTTCAAACCGATTTAATCCTGGTACTTTTTTCAATTTTTTTAAAATTTTTGTTTTTGTTGATAACGTTTCTATCTCCTTTTTAAATGGAGAACCAAATAAAACAAGCTTATTTACTTGATACTTACTTGCATATAATAATGCAATTTTTCCACCAAATGAATGTCCTATTAAAATAGGATCTTCTATTTTTAATCTATCCACTAATGTATGAATACATTCTACATAATCGGATACCTTCCAGGTAAAAGTAGGTTCACTACTCTTTCCATATCCAGGTAAATCTACTAGGATTATGTCATGGGTTTCCTGTAAAGGATCCGCAATTGGTTTCATCATTTCAATATTTTGACCCCAACCATGTAAAAATATAATAGGATGTGTTTTTGCGCCATAACGAATATAATGAAGATGCACATCTTGTATATTCATTTCCATAGTATCACCATATCCATTATAGCATTATTTTACTATTTATTAAATACAAATTTAGATTTTTACTTATTTTTTACATAAACGAAATTGTCATTTTGAACAATTGGGAAAATTTGGTCCCATCCTAAATTTCCAGAATTCCATAATAAAATTTCTTGGTGGCATTGATTACATTCTAATGCGCGAAAATCTGCTTTGTCTTTTTGATTCACTGAACATAAATTGATCTCTCCATTATGTAAATAATAATAACCTTTATCAGTAAAACAAGTTTGCTGGCATAGATGTTGAGTCACACAATACGGTTCTAGCATAATACCCTGTTCCATTTTATGATCGCGTAAATAGCGACTTTTATAAACCATCTGATGAAACATATTCATATATCTCCTCCTATTATTATATATTAGTCAAAAAAAAGAAGTTTCTATCAAACTTCTTAAAAGGTATCAATATTAATTTTAACATGACCTAATTGATTCACATAAGCAGCAGCTTGAACTAAAGTACGAATGGCATTTGCTGTTGCACCGCCTTTGCCAATGACAATACCCATATCTTTTTCACCAACAACTACTTGAATCGTAATGCTATCTTCTTCATCATCAAATTGTTTTACAGATACCATATCTGGTTCTGTAGCTATGCTTTTCACCAAATATTCTGTTAAAGCAACTAAATCCATCATTATTTACCTTCTTTTTTCATTTTTGAATTGTGAAATTTTTCCATAATTCCTTGTTTTCTAAGTAAATCTCTTACTGTATCAGTTGGGATTGCACCATTATTTAACCATTTTAATGCAACTTCTTCATTTATTTTGATTTCAGCTGGTTCTGTAATTGGATTATATGTTCCTACAGTTTCAATAAATCTCCCATCACGAGGGCTTCTAGAATCTGCTGCAACGATACGATAATATGGTCGTTGTTTTGCTCCCATTCTTTTTAATCTTAACTTAACTGCCATAAAGCACCTCCATTCATTGCTACCAGTATAACATAGATTTATAATAGTGTCAACATTTTTATGTTAACACTATTATATTATTCTATATATTAGACTTTAACACACTTTTTGTACACTTTTTATCGATATGCGCATACATTAAAGTGAGGGGTGATATCGTGGCTTTTAAAGAAATTGTTACGAAAGCAGTCATTGGAAAAGGAAAAAAATCTTTTAAGAATAACTATACTATTACAACAGAAAGCGAACCAACTACAGTACTTGGTTGTTGGGTAATCAATCATAAATTTAAAGGATATAAATCGGGAGAAAAAATAGGTGTAGATGGTTCTTATGATGTCAATATATGGTATTCATATGATGGAGATAGTAAAACAACTGTAGTCAGTAAAAAAGTAGATTACAATGACTTATTTAACGTAAAAATACGTGAAGATGCTGATTTAACTGGTGATACAGATATTATTGTTCGTACTTTGCAACAACCTAATTGTACAAAAGTAAATATTGATGAAAATGGAAACATTAATTTTGATATTGAAAAAGAATTAGGTGTTGAAATAGTAGGAGAAACAAAAATGAAAATTGCGATTGAAGAAGATGAAGAACCATGGGATGAAATTGAAGATGATGTAGATGAAACTGTATTAAACGAAATCGATAATTCTGTAAATCCAGACTATATGAATGAAACAGAAACCAATCTTTCAACCAATGAGTAATTTAAAATCATCCATGAAAGGATGATTTTTTAATTGAACAGATTATGAATTCACAGTTTCTGATGACTCAACTGCATTTGCAACAACATCGTCTGGAATGGTAATTGTACCCACTGTATTAAAATCTGATAGCGTAATTGTTAAACTAAAAGCTGTAATTTCTACGTCTTCTGCATTCATTGAAACAGAATTTGATAAATCCATTTCCATTTTGCTGATATAATTTGTTTTTGAATCGATATATAAATCTACAACTACATCTCCATTAACTGTATATTCTTCTGTTTCGTCTATTGTATTCATAGATGCGTTTAATAATTGTTGCATTTTGTCTTTTTCAATAGTTACTTGATAGTGTTCTACATTTTTTACTTCAGAATCTTTCTTCTCTACTTTAGAAGCATTTTCTGTAATAGATACAAAGTCATCTAACTCGTTATTAGCAGAATATTCTTTTGTCCAAGTGTCTTCTAAAAAATCTTTGGCATATGTAACTGTTTGATCTTGTGACATATCAATATATCCTTCTGATGTCATTTTCACACCAAACATTTCAAATGTCATATTCATTGATGCAATTTTAGAATCTTCATCTACTTTTTCATCAATTGTAATTGGAATTGTCATTTCGATTCCTGATGAATTTATACTCATAGTCATTTCTAATTTCATCGCATAATTAGACAATTCATTCATTTTTTTACTAGCATCATCTACTACTTCTTCTGGAGTCCTTTCTTTCCCACATCCTGTGATCATAATGGCAGAAACAAATACTAAAGCAAGCCATTTTAATTTCTTCATTTTTTCCTTCCTTTCTATTTTAATCATACATCTTTTTTCAATTTTTGACAATATAATTCAACAAAAGAAGTAGTTTTATCTACTTCTTTTTTTTATAAAAATTGGAAAGAAATCTAGCAAATCGGTATAAAATAAGATTACTTTTATTAATAGCATAACTTTTTCCAATCGCTTTTCCACCAATAGTGAAAGCAGCAATAATTGAAGTTACTACTAATGTAGTAAAGAAACGATTTATAGAAAATGTATTCGCTAAAGAAATCGCAATGATTGCTCCCGCTGATCCTGAAACAACACCACAGATATCACCTACTACATCATTACAAAAAGAAGCAACTTTATCGGCATTCTTCTTAAATTGTACTGCTAAAGCAGCTCCTTTTACCTTTCTCGAATTCATAGAATGAAATGGTTTTTCATCTGCAGCTGTAACTGATACACCAATCATATCGAATAATACCCCTAATAATATAAATACAATAACTAATAATATACCAACTACAATATTCACATTAGGAATGATCATTTCAGATACAAAGGAAAATATAAATGATATGATACATGCTAACATTGTAATGCGTATAATCCAAATCCAATCATTTTTTTTCTTATTAATCTTTTCTTTTCGACGAGTTTGTACTTTTAAATTTTGAATTTCTTCTTTCATATTTTCTCCTTTTGAAAATAAAAAAAAATAATGGCAATCGGTATGGTAAACTTTACGTCTTAAGGTCAAGCAGGATTTCCCCCATTTCTACTTTCCGTTACCAGATAAGCGGTTCCCCTTAAAAGAAATGGATATACCGTTTCCGAATATATGGCTTGATTACCACTGAGTACGCACTGCAATCCCATACCAATAGGCACTCTAGGAGATTTCCTCACCAACACATTTTAGATTAATTCTTTTTTGCAAACAATATTTCAAATTGCGATATAAAACATATTTGGCCAAATATATTTTATTTGCTCAATTATCCCTAATTGTTCACTCAAGACAAGCTACACTACTCGTAAGTTTCCCCACATAGTAGGTTTAATCCTAGTTCGTCATTAGTCCGTCAATGAAATACATGTATAGGCTAATAACAAGTCTAGGTCTCCGCGAATACTGGGTCGGGTTCCATATGCCATTATGAATCGCCCAATACTCTATCTTCCAGCACTCACCCCAAACTGGGCGTAAGAAGCAAGCACCAGAAGCTTCACAGGTATGCTCTTTAGTGGATTTTTAGCCCCACCTTCATCAAAAATGTAATTGACTAGAATAATGTGCCATCAAATACAAAAGTATCATATCAAAATTATATCATTTTGTCAAATTGACACTTCCTTATATGATATGTAATTCAATTGATTATTTTCCTTATTTTATGCAATATTTTTAATTTTTTGTCTACTAATTATTGATTCATCGACTTGTTCTTCAATAAGACAATCTTTTAATTTTACAGTTTGGTTAGAATATTTTAAATTATCATTTTGTAAGCTATATATTTGTTGTTTCAATTGATCTCGTTTTTGTAAAATCATTTGTAGATAATTCTCTGTTGTTTCTTTTAATTGCATAAGTTCCAATTTTTTACTTTGAATTTGATTTTTACGTGTTTTATAATTGGTTATAAAATCTCTTATATAAGATAAATGAGTTTCTGCCTTTTCTAATTCTTGTTTTAAATATTGATTATTCTTTAAATAATAATCTAATAAAAATGAAGCCTGTTCAGATACCGAAATCATACGATTCATATTATACTGTTTTTGTTTAATACTATAGTATGTTTGAAAAAATGGAACAATGCTAGATATCCAAGAAATATTTTCAGCAAGTTCTTCTTGCGCAATTTGTTTCTTTTGTTTATGATATTGTTTAAATAATAAAATAATATGACATTTCTTATGTTTTTGAATTTGTTCTTTCATGAATTGAATCATATTAATTTTTTCCATGGTTTCAGCAATTTCATTTGTAAATAATTGAATTTGATTGCTATAAATTTCTCTAATTTGTGAATTACGATAATTTTGATATTGTAATTCATAGCTTTGCTCACAAGCATCAAGTTTTTTTAATTTTTCTTCGATTTTATTTAATATTGTAGTACATTGAATATATTCACAATCATGATCTAATAAAGATTGTAGTTCTAGTATTTTTTGATTATTTTTATCGATTCGATTTTGACGTTCTGCCATCATATATTTCAAACAAAAATTCATAGGCAACCCCCTTAATAAGGTTGTATTTTAACATAGCTATAAACAATTGTCAAATCATTCCTACAATAAAAAAGGGTATTACCCCTCCAATAGCATATAACATACTTTATTTTTCTACCCATAACAAATTATTCAATGACTTTATTGTCAGTTGCATATTATGATATCTTTTTATTATTTTCAAGTACTTTTATTTTCTTTTCCATTAAATCTTATAACTCTAATTCATGATAACAACAACTAAATTGTTTTAAAAATTCTTCTATTTCTTCTTGTGTTGTTTTGCCCCCAATACTAATACGAATACTATGAGAAGCTATTTCTTCATTTTTTACCAATTCTTTTACTGCACGACTAACTAAATGGCCACTAGAACATGCACTTTGTGTAGATACAAAAACATTTTTTTCTTCTAAAGCATGTAATAAAGTTTCAGGTTTAATATGCATGACACTTATATTTAAAATATGTGGTATACAATAACAGTTATGATTGATTACGACATTTGGATATTTTTTTAATTGATCTATAAGATAAGTAGTCATATGTTCAACTTTATCATAATTGTTATCCAATTCTTCATTAATTAAACGAAGTGCTTTTGATAAAGAAACAATCAAAGGAACTGCAGGAGTCCCAGAACGAAATGACGTAGTACTCTTTCCCCCATGAATGAGAGGTACTAATTGAACATACTCTTTTTTAATCAGGCAACCAATTCCTTTTATTCCATAAAATTTATGAGCGGAAAAACTTACTAGATCAATATTTTCAAATGATATACGAATTTTTCCAATACTCTGTGTCATATCTACATGAAAAAAACATTTGGGATAATTCTTTACTATTTTTCCAATTTCTTCTATTGGTTGTCTTAAACCAGTTTCACTATTGACACTAGCAATACTTACTAATATTGTATCTTCACGTAATAATCGTTGTAAATCCTCTATATTTACCATTCCATTTTGATCAGTAGCAACAATATCAATGATAAAACCATGTGTTTCTAAAAATTTAAGTGGTTCATAAATAGATGAATGTTCTAAATTGGTTGTAATAATATGTTTGCCTCTATTGGCATATTGAAATGCAACTCCTTTAATTGCCATATTATTAGATTCACTTGCTCCACTAGTATAAATAATTTCATTTGCTTTACAACCTAATATATTGGCAATTTGTTTTGTTGCTTGTTCTTCTAATTGTTTTGCTTCCACTCCTAAACGGTGAAGTGAATTAGCATTTCCAAATACTTCTTTCGATACTTTTATAAAACTATCTAATACTTCATCACGACAAGGTGTAGTTGCAGAATAATCTAAATAAATCATAAGTTTCTCCTTTCTAAAGCATTTTCCATGGTTTTATCTTAGTAGGATCCTTGGAATACACTTGATATAAAGCAAGTGGATGTCCATCTTCTGTTTTAAATAAGATTACATCATTTTCATAACGATTCTCTAACAATGAGCCATTTTCAATTTTTTTCTTTAAAAAGTCATTTGCGATTACTTTTGGAAAAGCATTTAAAACCGCAGATAAATCATGTATTTGAAAATTGCCATTTTTTAAATCAGATAAAGTAACGCAATCTTCGATTTTATAGTTTCCTTGTTTTATTCTTTCTAAAGCAGACATAGTTCCAATGGTATGTAACTGAGCTGCTAAATCTTCAATCAAACTTCGAATATAAGTTCCTTTACTTACTAAAGTTTTAATTTTAATTTTAGTTTTTCCATTTTCGTAAATAGGATTAGATATGACCTCTAAACTATATATGGTCACTTCGCGTTTTGGAAGTGTAATTGATTCTCCCTTGCGAGCATATTCATATAATTTTTTACCATTTATTTTAACTGCAGAATAAATAGGAACTGTTTGCATATAGGTATGACACATATGGATACATGCTTGTTTTATTTCTTCCAAAGAAAGATGTGTGTCTTCTTCATATATGATATTTCCAGTAGTATCTCCTGTATCAGTTTGCATTCCAAAAACAACTTCTGCAATATATTCTTTTTCATGGGATGTTATAATCTCTACTAATTTAGTTGCAGATCCTATGCATACAACCATAACACCTGTTGCTAACGGATCTAATGTACCTGTATGTCCTACTTTTTTTGTATGTAAAATACGACTTACACAATTTACTACATCACGGCTTGTCATATTGATTTCTTTATTAATTAACAAAATCCCGTTCATAAATTCTCCTATAATCTGTATTCAAATTCAAAATCTAAAATACGGACTGTATCCCCATCTAAAGCACCCATTTCACGTAATTTATCATCAATTCCCATTTTCCTTAATTTATTCGCAAAACGAGCTGCTGCTTCATCAGTTGTAAAACGAGTCATACGCAATAGTTTTTCAACATCTTTACCACGAATCACCCAAACATTATCTTCTTTAGTTACAGTAAATGGTAATTCATTTTTAAATTGATATAAAATATGGCTTTCAAATTGTTGTTCTTCATATAGTGGTTCTTTTTGAATTGTGTCCAATTTATCAGATAAAGCATGGATCACTGGTTGCAATCCCTCTTTTTTCATTGCTGAAATTGGATAAATAGGAATATCTTTTACCTTAGTTTGAAATACCTTTAAATTTTCTTCTGCACCATCCATATCCATTTTATTGGCAATAATAATTTGTGGTTTATCCAGTAAATGTGAATTAAATTGTTTTAATTCCTGATTAATCATTCGATAATCATCATATGGATTTCGGCCTTCAAAACCACTCATATCAATCACATGGGCAATAATACGGGTACGTTCAATATGTTTTAAAAAACGATCCCCTAATCCTTCTCCTAAAGATGCTCCTTCAATAAGCCCTGGTAAGTCTGCCACTACAAAAGATTTATTTTCAGATACTCTAACCACTCCTAAGTTAGGCGTCAATGTTGTAAAATGATAAGCGGCAATTTTAGGTTTAGAAGCAGAAATTTGTGAAATTAAAGTTGATTTCCCAACACTTGGCATTCCAACTAATCCAACATCAGCCAACAATTTTAATTCTACTTTTACCTTTTTGTATTCTCCAGGCTCTCCATTTTCCGCAAAAGCAGGTGCAGGATTAGAACGAGTCGCAAAAGCCATATTTCCTCTTCCACCACGGCCTCCAAATGCCACAATACAACGGTCTTCCTTTTTTGTTAAATCTGCAATAATTAAATTCGTATCAGTATCTGTAATTACTGTTCCTAAAGGTACTTTTATAATGATATCTTTTGCATTAGCTCCTTGTTTTGCTTTTCCTTCACCATTTTGTCCTTTATCACCTTTAATGACTCTTTTATATCGAAGATCAATTAAAGTATTTAAGCCTTCATCTACTTCAAAAATGATATCACTACCTTTTCCACCATTTCCTCCATAAGGTCCTCCCATAGGAATAAATTTTTCTCTACGAAACGCCATACAACCATTCCCACCATCACCCGCAAATAATTCAATTGTTACTTCATCAACGAACATAGTATCACTCATTTCTAGTTGTTATTATACAGTATTTTGGGCAAAAAAAAAAGAAGATATACCATTTTATGTTAGATACTTAAAATGTAGTTTTTATTATATATTTCATTCTGAGAAATTTCATATCACGTAACAATATAAAAAATGCCTTTTAAAAGGCATTTTAATCTAATAACTTCGCAGATATTGATGCTTGATTAATTGTTCCACCTTGTTCTGATGTTGTAGAAAGTAATACTAAAGTAAGTGATGAAGAACCTAACAATTTGACAATCATGTTTTTCACAATCATACCAGTACCAGCTTCTTCTAGTGTAATTGTTCCAGAAGTACCAGGTACTACTCTATCATTTTCTTTGACTCCAACTACAAGATTTCCTGCACTATTTAATGTTGCTACCAAACTATAAGTAATTTCAAAAACTCCACCTTCTACAATTTGAATGGCATTATTACTACCAGTTATTCTATAATCTTCCATAGTTGAATCTAATTCAACAGTGATTGGCGTATCTTGTCTTTGAAAATTTTGACTAGTTGTTAAGTACATACCACCATATGCATTGAGCCCTGCTGCAGGTCCCGTTGCTCCGGTTGGTCCTGTTGGACCTGTTGGTCCACCAGATGGTCCAATTGGCCCGGTTGCTCCCGTTGCTCCAGTTGGCCCTGTTGGGCCTTCTATACCTTGTGGCCCTGTTGGTCCCGTTGGCCCTTCAACTCCTGGTGCACCAGTTGCTCCAGTTGGCCCTGTCGGTCCGCCAGATGGTCCGGTCGGTCCCGTTGGCCCTGTAGGCCCTGTTGGTCCACTTGCAGGTCCAGTAGGTCCTGTTGGTCCTGTTGGACCCGTAGGACCTGGCATACTAATTACACTATTGATAAAAGGACAAGTTTGTTGATCCGTATTAATTTTATTCATTGCATTTTGATAGGTACTACTACTTGGATCTCCACAATTATTATTACAGTTCATAAAATACCTCCTTTTCATTATAAAATATGCGAGCAATTACAATAAATTCATATAAAGATAATTCAAATCTGAAATCAAGTAAATAGATTTTTTAGTATTTAAAAAGGAACTTATCACAAGTTCCATAGTTTTATATGATATATGCAAAATATATCAGTCATTATGTTGTTTTAAATAATCCCATTCAATTTTCAATTTTGTCTTATTTGTAACTAATGCATGGATTGGCCTATATATCCATAATATTGGAATCAGCCATTTATGACGATAAAAGAAAATCCAATTGGTTTTAATTTCATTCATAGAAGGAAAAAATCTGTGAATTAGATATTTCATTTTCGAACCATTACTAAATTTTTGAAAATCATGTTCTATATAATTTTTTACATTTCCATATGTTCCTGAAAAAATATAATAATCTAAATTGTTTGTTTCTTGTTCTGTTAGTACTTTCCCTGTAAATAACTTTTTAGAAAGGATTCGGTTTTGTTCTTCATAGTTAACTATATCCAATTTCTTAAGTTCATTATCTATATACTTCCAATCAAGGCATGAATCAAATTTTTGTAAAAATATATAAGTATCTAATAAAGATCTTACACCAGTACCACTAGTTGTATAATGTTTATATTCATGAGCAATCATATAAATGTAAAAATCTTCTATACGGAAATGCCATCCATATGCATTATCCTCATCTTTTATCAATTTTTCTTTTATATTATTATAATATTCAAACAAATGGCCAACATGACCAAGAGAAAATAATGCATTATGCATTTCAAAATTTGCAACAGGTGGTTTAAAATATGAGTCATCGTTTCCTTTTTCAAAATGATTACAAGTAAAACCCATATCCAACATAATTTGTTTTATTTTTTTTCTTTTGGTATTATCGCAAAGAATATCATTATCAGACATTTGGCGCATGCCTAATTTAGGATACCAATCTTTCAAAATAGATCCTTTTAAAGGCATATACCATATATGTTCTTTTTCTAAGCAATCTAGAATTTTTTTCCGTTCCATATCCAAAATGATATTTTTACGAATTGCTTTTTCTTTTACTTGGATAAAATTATGATCTTGAATATTTACTGATTCTAGTGCATAAGCAACACATGCAGTTAAAATATGTGTTTGACAAACTTTAAAAAGCTTTTCTAAATTCATGTTATTCACACGTGTCTTATCCGGAATTTTGTTATTTACTGCACATGAAATTAGATATATCATATCGTAAGCATTTCTTCTATATTCATTTTGATTCATATTTTTCCATCACTCCATTTTCAGTAAATTCAAGTATTCGATCACAAATTTTTAAAACAGCAGGACGATGTGTTACAATCACAACCGTTTTATTCGTCATTTTTCGCAAATTTTGGAGCAAATGTTTCTCTGTTTTTTCATCAAGAGCAGAAGTTGCCTCATCCAATAATAAAATTGGACTTTCTGAAAAAATGGCTCTAGCGATCGCAATACGTTGCATTTGACCTTCTGATAAACCATTTCCACGTTCACCAAGTAATGTGTCAATTCCTTGCTCCAATTCCCCTATAAATTCATTCGCACATGAAATTGTAAGTGATCTTTCTATTCTTTGATCATCATTGATTGCTGTTTTATCCGCAAATGAGACAATTTCTCGAATCGTGCCCGACATTAATTGATTACCTTGAGGAACATACGCAAATAATCGACGCCATTGAGTTGTCAAAGATGAGATAGTTCCCTTATAATCTTTTAAAAATCTTTCACCATAATCCAATTGATAAATACTCATCAAAAGTTTCAATACAGTCGATTTACCACATCCACTATGGCCAACAAATGCAACGTATTCTCCTTTACGAATCTCTAAGCTGATTTTCTGGACTACGGATGGCATCTTTTCTTTTGTTAATGATGATATGTTATCTACAACGGAAAAATAGGAATATTCTGCGTTGTTTAAACCAAATGAATGAAAATCTGTATTGTAAAAGTGATTTACTTTTTTGATATCATAAGCAAATAATTTATTCTCATTTTCAAACATCTCAATTTCCATTAAACGTTCCGCACTGGCAATCATTTCATAAAATTTTGGAAGATAACTAGAAATATTCGCAAACGGAGATTGAATTTGGGCAATTAATTGTGTAATTGCTGTTAAGGTACCATAACTAATTGTGTGGTTTAAAATCCCATAACCACAATAAAACACACCTAATAAATACATTCCTTGCATTCCTATTTGAAAACCAATATTACAAAGATTTGAAAAATGATTTTTACGCATACGTGCTATTTTATGTTCCTTCATTTTTTCTAAAGCTTCTTCTTCTGTTTGTTGTTCTGCAACAAAAGAACGAATCATCATCATACTACCAATTCGTTCCTGTAAAAAAATTCGTAATTTTCCATCTTTTTCTTGAATTTTCTTATGTAAACGTTTTAATGTTTTTCGAAATGCATATGTTAAAACGAATAACACAAATCCCATTGGAATAAATATCATGGCAAATTTAGGCTGTAAAATAATTAACATAATAGCAGCACATATGATTTTGACAATCATTCCTGTAATACCAGGTAAAATTTCTGTAAAATCGTTTGCTACTACCTTACAATCATTTGTTAACCGGTTATTCCATTCACCAGAATGAATAGCATTCACACTTGCGAAATCTTTATATAATATGTTTTTTAGCAAATGGGATTTGAACTGATTTTCTAACACTGCACGAGATTGTTCTTCTAAAAAGCGAATGATTGCTCGAAGAAAAATTTGCCCAAACACAAGTAAAATTATCCAAATACAGTACCTTATAAATTGTTCTTGTAATCCATCCACTGCACTATCTACAATATTGCGCAATAAAAGTGCATACATAACACCTGCTGCACCTTGCAATGCTTGAACAAACATTAATCCTGCAACATAATATTTATGTTTACCAGTTACTTTCCATAGCCATTTAATTGCATTTTGTTTCATATTTTTTTCTCCATGTATATATGCATTCTTTTTATTTTATTGGTAACACGCACTATAAACGCGCGAATTGGAAATAAATCGCACCAAAGATGTACATATAACTTATATTTAAAATCAGTCACCTTAATCATTTTTTGCTTTCGAATCACTCCTGTTAGAACACCAATAATATGTTGATCGGTGATTCCGTATTCTTTTGTCGAACGATTATCTCCACAAATCACGTAATCTTGTTTTCTTACTTTTAAAATGCGATGTAATACATATTGTCCACTGTCACGTTTATATAATGGCACATCATATTTTTTTAATCTACCTTGTACAGGTTCAATGATGATTAAATCTCTATTTTGTTTAATGAGTGGCATCATACTATTGCCTACATTGGTATAGATCAGCTTTCCTGTACTTGCTAATTGTTCTTCAAAAGTAGATTTATTCATCAATTGCCCCAATCTGACGTAATTGTTCTACCATTTTCTTTACATCTTTTCTCGCAATTTCTTCTGAAACATCCCATTTTTGTAGCATTTTATTTACAATTTCATCTTCTGTAGTCTCATTTTCAAGACACTCAATAATAAATCCTGCAGTGGAATTTGCTCTTATGAGTCCATTAAATTTAGATGTTCCTGTGGAAACCAATAGTTTATGTTCTCCATCATTGTGTGTTAAAAACTGATTATTAATTTTCATATATATATATTCATCCTTTCATTGTTTTATAGGATAGTTCAGCTGCGGAAATATCCATGTTACATTCTAATTGGTAAAATTTTATTTTTTCTGTCATTTTATCAATTAAGTTTATTGTCTTTTTCATTTGTTTGATATCTTGTGGGCGATAAACTTGTTGTAAAAGCATAGCGTATGCATCCATTTTACTAATTTTTTTGATATGATTTTTCGTTGATCTTTTTAAAATACAAATTGCTTTTAAAGGAACAGCAATATTATTACCTAATCGATGTTTTCCATTATATGGTGTACCATAAATTGTTACTGTTTCACCAATATGAATAAGAGGTTTATCATCATTGATCATGGTAGCTTTTTCTGACAATAGTTTTCGCCAAAGTTTTGTATGTGTTGATTTTCCTATTCCTGATTTTGCCGTAAATAAATAACCTTGTCCATCTACAGCAATGGCAGACCCATGAAAAATTACAGTATCATAATCTGGCATTTTTTCACCAATTTTACGATATACTGCTGTTTCTTCTAATAATTCATCTGAAAAATTAGGAAGTGGTAATCCTTCATATGCATATTCGGAATCTGCTTTTTGTTTTTCAAAAGCAATGTCACCTGGAGTAATTTCTATAGAAAAATCTGCAGGTTCCTCTGTTTCATAATCCTGGCAATAATTGTGTACTTTGTCATAAATTGATGTTACTTCTATAACACAATTTGCCATTTTATATTTCTTTGTCTTCATACTTCTATTTCTATACTATTTCCTTTCAATAATTTGTGAAGTGTATATTCTGTTTGTAAACAACTTGCTTCATAACATGTATCAGTCCATTCTGGGCAACCAGTTTTATAAAATGGTGTACATTTGGGAAGGAATGGACATTCTGCACATTGTTTATCAATCTTAGGTGTACTACTGAAACAATCGAATTTTTCTTTATCTGTCACTCCATCAAAGATATTTCCCCAAGAATTTCGTTCAGGAAGATGTTCACAATTATTAAATTTTCCATCGGGCGTAATTACAATTGATTTTTTTATATTATCAGCCATACAATTGTTAATACGAATTTGAACTTGCTTATTATGTGGTTTCTTTTTTGGAATTCCTAATTCATTTTGTAACTCAGATAATCTTAATACTTCTTTACAAAGAGATAGATAATGTTCACTTTGATGTGTCTGATATAATGGTGCAATATATAAAGTAACATTTTGATTTTGCTTAAATTCATCCTTTATATCATGTAAAAAAATCTCGATACGTTTAATATTTTCAAAATCAACGTTTACACGAAGATTCACACGAATTCCTTCATTAGAAAGAAAATGAATTGCATCCATAACAACATCATAATTATATTTTTTAGGATTGTAGTAATTTTTTCGTAATGCATAGTCTTCTTTTACACCATCAAGTGATACTTGCACTTCATTTAAATGCCAAAGATTCTTTGCTTCATGTGCTAATTCTTTTGTAATAAGGCTGGCATTTGTAATCATACTTGATTGATATGGTATTTCACGATCTTTCAAAGCTTTACATATATATTGAATGATATTAGCCCCTAACAATGGTTCACCACCAAACCATGATAATTGAACCATATCGCCATTCCAAGTTTCACTAATAAACTCAACAAGTCTATTTGCCGTTTCCATAGTCATTGTTTTAATGGTATACCCTTTTTCATAGCAGTAAATACATCGTGCATTACAACCAGTTGTTGGAAAAATTGTATATGTGCTAAGTCCCTTCTTTTCACCATTCATCGTTTTTATCAGAAATAGAATTTGATCATATTGTTTCAATTCATTATAATCGATTTCAACAATATATCGAGACATTACCAGTTGTTCTAATTTATTTTTCGCAATAAATCCATAATTTACTGGTTTACTAATTATTTTTTGAATTGCGCTCCACTCACTGTTTGTAAGTTCCATAACTTCAAGAGATAACATGTTTTTAATAACATATCTATTATCTTCAGAATAAAGATAAGTAAATTTGGAAAGACGGAAGGTTGAATCTTCACATATTCTACTTTTATTTAAAATTTTACTTACTCTAATATCACCGTTTTTTAAAATATTCATGCAATCACCTCCATAAGATAATAAAATCTGTATAGCTAATGACTATACAGACTTTCACTATCATCTTATAAAATTAATCGTCTAAATCTTCTCCACCCATATCTACTCCAGTACATGAACTTGTTTCTGAAGTAGTAATAATGTCTTCTGCATCAAAAGTTACCATTTCTAATTCTGCTTCTACATATTTTTCCATTCTAATTCACCCTCTTCCTTAAAATCAATTGATTTATTGTAATATTAGGTAGATACCCAATGATTACTGATATTCAAAAAAGATGAATGTACTATTCACTTGAGAGATAAAATCTCAGGTGAATAAATAACATATTTCCATATCCCATTTGGAAAGATATACATTTCAACTTTTTATAACAGTCATCACATCCAACTGTTAATAAGAGTATACCCCCCCCCCGACCAAATTTGTCAAGGAATTATGTTATTTTATGAACCAAAAATATATATAATTGTCAAATCATTTCAACCTTATTTTGTTCAAATATAATTGTTTTTTTCAAAGAAAGAACACTATATATGTCCTTTTCTAATTTCTCGAAATCATAAATGGTAATTTATATATATGGTAATTTATATATTCGGATAATTCATGAATATTTTATAAGTAATGTGAAATGTCCATATGACATTTTAGTTGATCAAAACTTTTTTGGTAATTTACATAATTTCATTTTTATATTCTAAAAATTTTTAATAATAAAACCTGTATAGTTATGAACTATACAGACTTTACTATTATGTTTAAAAACTCATATCAGGACCTTGTTCTACTGGGATTTTATATTCTGAAGTAGTAATAACATCCTCAGCATCAAAAGTCACCATTTCTAATTCTGCTTCTACATATTTTTCCATTCTGATTCACCTTCTTCCTTAAAATCAATTGATTTATTGTAATATTAGGTGAATTACCTAATTATTACTGATATTCAAAAAAGATGAATGTACTATTCACTTGAGATTTTATATTTCAAGTGAACAAATAACATATTTCCATATCCTATTTGGAAAAGTATACATTTCAACTTTTTTATAACAGTCATTGATAGAACTGTTAATAAGAGTATACCCCCCCCCCGAGTAAATTTGTCAAGGAAATTATGTTATTTTATGAATCAAAAATATATATATTTGTAAAAGCATTTCAACTATATTTTATTTAAATATAATTTTTTTCAAAGAAAGAACATTGCAAATGTTCTTTCCTAACTTTATGAAATACATAATGTCTTCAAAATAGCTACTTAATGAATATTGTATAAACAATGTGAAATTCCCATATTTCATTTAATTATAAAGTTTTTTATACTTTAAAAAATTTCAAGTATAAAATTAAAGGTCTTCTTCGCCAAAATCTAAATCTGAAGTAGTAATTACATCTTCTGCTTCAAAAGTTATCATTTCTAATTCTGCTTCTACATATTTTTCCATTCCGATTCACCTTCTTCCTTTTTGAAAAGATATACATTTCAATTTCTTTATTTAACAGTCATATGCAAACTGTTAATAAGAGTATAACCCCCCCCCGAACTCTTTTGTCAAGGAAATACGTTATATTTCAAAAAAAAACATGTCAAAAATAA
>CANQAF010000009.1 GCA_947588975.1 uncultured Bacilli bacterium | reverse complement strand
TGGTGGAGCTGAGGAGAATTGAACTCCTGTCCGAATGCATCCTATCAACAGCGTCTACAAGTTTAGTTGACTATTTTATTTCCTAATATATGTTAGTAGTCAACTACCCATATATTAGTAAGCTCATATTATTCATTGCTATTACTGAGCAAAATAACAATATATCCTACTCAATCGAGCCTTCTTAAATTCTCGTAGGAAAAGAATAAAAGAAAGCACATTCCCTAAGTTCGATTAGGCAAAGGCTACAGTATTCTTAGTGAATAAAGTAGCGAATGTATTTTTTAATTTGTTTGCGTTTATTTTTATTTGTACGTAAGGTGTACCTCCCACTTGCAACTGAAGGCGAAATACATCCGTCGAAACCAAAGCAGCCCCGTACAAAAGATTATAGCATAAATTTATATAAGAAACAACTACCTCAATACTTTTGTAGGAGAATTTATCTGTAAAATATTGATAAGCATTTTATATAAATCATCTTTATTCACATCAGATATCATGGAAATCATTTTACTAATTTCTGCTAACTTCGCTTCATATATTTCTTGTGGTAATATTTCTAGTAACGTTTTTATATATAAAATGTAAACAATAATATCATTTTTTAACGATTTATCTGTTAGTGAAAAAACATATTCACATATATTTTTAAGAATCAATAAAATATTATTTAAATCAGTTAAAGTGATATTGGTAGATTGATATGGTATTAAAGCCTCATGGGATAACAATTTATCTTCCAACTCTAGCGAAATCGTAGAAGACAATAATAAATATTTATAGTCAATTAAATGTTCACATTGGTCATTCATCACTTTTACTTGTTTCAAATAATTTTCTATTTGTATCATCAAATTATTAACGAGCATTCTATTTGAATTAGATTCCACATTTTTTGAAATTCTTACATATTCATGTGGCATATGCTTAAACGCACGAAATACAGTAATCATATAGTCAAGAGGGATTTGAAAACAATTGTCAGTATACATTTGTGCATTCAAATACATTTGAACTTTTTGAACTTCTTCATTTGACAATGTTAAGCTTTTCAGATCTTGTTTTTCTTTTTCAATTCCTATTGGTAAAAGATTTAATAAACTTTTATATTCATTTGTATTTTTCTTATATTGCTTTTCCAAGTTCGCTAATTTTTGATATAAGTGCACAATTGCCCTAGACATCTGAAATTTTTCAATCTCCATATTCATTCATTCCTTTAAGCATTTCTTATTATAATCTATTTTATGTATTTGTCAAACAAAAATTAGAAAGACTTTTGTTGCTTTCTAATTTCTCTTTCCATATCACGCTTTTTAATACTTTCTCTTTTGTCATATAACTTTTTCCCTTTAGCAATCCCCAATAAAACTTTTGCATGATTTTTAACAAAATAAAGTTTAATGGGAATTAAAGTATATCCGTCTATTTCTAAAGCATCTCTAATTTTCCAAATTTCTTTTTTATGGAGCAATAATTTTCTTGTTCTTAACTCATCATGATTAAATATATTTCCCTCTTTATAAGGACTAATATGCATACCTAAAATAAACACTTCACCATTTTTTAAAATGGCATAACTATCTTTTAAATTCACATTCCCATTACGAATTGATTTAATTTCTGTTCCTGTTAAAACGATACCAGCCTCATAAGTCGTACTTATTTCGTAATCATATCTCGCTTTTCGGTTATTGATTTCTATCATATCATCATCCCCTTAAGAAAGTATTATACTCCTTTTTTACCATATTTTTCACGATTTTTGTCATCCGCAATAACGAAATCAACTGTTCTTAATTCCTTATTTGCTGCTTTAACTAAAACGGAAACAGTATCCCCTAATCGATATCCTTTTTTATTTTTAACACCACGTAAGGTTAATGTTGACTCATCATAGATATAATGATCATCTACTAAATCATCTACACGAATTAAACCTTCCACCAAATTTGGTAACTCAACAAACATTCCAAAACTCATGATACTACTAATCATACCTTCATATTCTTCTCCAATATGCTTCATCATAAATTCTGCTTTTTTCATATCATCTACTTCACGTTCGCATTCTACGGCATTACGTTCTGTTTGCGATGTATGCTCACATAAAATTGGAAGTTCTTTATTCCAATAATCAACGGTATCTTTATTTACTTGATGTAAAAATAAATATTTACGTAATAGACGATGTACAGTTGTATCTGGATAACGACGAATTGGAGAAGTAAAATGAGTATAACATTTACTTGCTAAACCAAAATGTCCAATATTATTAGAATCATATACTGCTTTTTGCATACTTCTTAATAATAAAGAAGATAACATATGATACTCTTTTTTATCACTTAATTGTTTTAAAATATCTTGCATCACTTTTGGATGCATTTTTTTGATATCCCCTTTAACATGGTATCCTAAGCTACTAACAAAATTTAAAAATTTTGTAATCTTTTCTTCATTTGGTTCGCCATGAACACGATATACAAAAGGTAAATCCATAAAATAAATACAAGTAGCAACTGTTTCATTGGCCGCAATCATAAAGTCTTCAATTAGTTTTTCACCAGTACCACGTTCTCTTAATACAACGTCGATTGCCTCTCCTTTTTCATTTACTATAATTTTAGCTTCATCAATTTCAAAATCAATGTATCCTTTTTCTATTTTATTTTGACGTAAAATTTTCGCTAATTCCGCCATTGTATGTAAGGTTTCAGCATAAGGTTCATAACCTTCTGGAACTATATTTTGTTCTAAAATTTGATTTACTTTTTTATAAGTCATTTGAATGCGAGAGCGAATCACACTTTCAAAAATATCATAAGAAACAATATTGCCTTTTGGATCAATTTCCATAACGCAAGACAAAGTTAAACGATCTACATTAGGATTTAACGAACAAATTCCATTGGATAGTTTATGAGGTAACATTGGAATCACACGATCCGCTAAATAAACACTGGTACCTCTTTCATATGCTTCTTCATTGAGTTTACTACCTTCTTTGACATAGTAACTTACATCCGCAATATGAACACCTAATTCATAGTTCCCATTTTCTAACTTTTTAATGGATACCGCATCATCAATATCTTTAGTATCGTCCCCATCAATCGTAAATATCATTTCACTACGAAGATCTTTTCTTCCTTTCATTTCGCTTTCTTCAACATGATCTGGAATATCATTTAACTCGTTCATTACTTCGTCAGAAAACGTATCTGGAATTCCAAATTGATTGACAATAGATAAAATATCTACACCCGGGTCATTTTTATGACCAATGATTTTTACAATTTCACCGTTATAATGGTTATCTTTTAATTTATTTGTAACTTTTACCAATACTTTGTGCCCACTCATCGCACCCATACTGTGCTCTTTAGGAATTGTAATTGCTAGTTTTACTTTTTCATCATCTAAAATAATACTACCAATTCCATTTTGTTCCACATATTCTCCAACCATAGGTTTGAATTTACGTTCAATAATTTTAACAATACGTCCTTCTAAATCCGTTCCTTTTTGAGAAGTAATTTCTACTACTACACGGTCTCCATGAATCGCATTATTCATGCATGATGGTGGAATAAAGACATCAATATCCCCTTCAATATCTACAAATCCATACCCTTTTTTCGTAGCCATCATACGCCCTAATTTTAAATGGCTATTTTCAAATATCATATATTTATCTTTGTGAGTACGATACAACAATAATTCATCTTCCATTGCATTTAACTCTTTTAAAAGAGCTTTTAACTCATCTACCGTTTTTAAAGCTAAAGCATCGTTAATTTCATTGACAGATAACGCTATTTTTTCTTTTTTTAATAATTCTAGAATTTGTTCTCTCAAGTGTATCACATCCTATAATTTCATTATAAGCTAAATTTGAAAAAAAATATAGTATTTTAAAAAAATACTATCGTAATCTGTAAACTATATTGTAAGCATTTGAATCCATTTTTCCAGTATCCTTTTATGCGTATTTTGAGCAATTAAATCATATCCATTATCCGTTAGATTGGCAACTCTTTCTTCTATAATTTTTTTAAGGCGTAATAAAAGCTCATCTACCGTCTGAAATATATATGCATTTTTACTATTGATAAAATAGTCTTGATAATAAAAATGATTTTCTAATAATAATTGTCTTTTCAGTAACAAGGTAAGATCTAAATAACTAGAATCCAGTTCACTTGTATAAAAATAAATCACTAACCATGAAATTTTACAAAAATCACTATATAAATTCAAATCTATATATTTTTGTTTTATTATATTTTTAGGTAAGGTATGATATAATTCTTTCGTTTTATGAGACATCATATATTCTTTTTCATAACCAATCAGTATAATTTGGTATTTTGGATATGCATACGCAATAGCGCTTACATAATCTAAATGTTCATAATTATAGTCGACAATGATCATTTTTTTACTTCGTTTGGATATATGATATTTATCAAAAATATCTTTATTACTTTTACTAATATTGATTATAGGAAGTTCACGTGGTTTTAATAGAATTTCTCGTTTACATTTTTTCTTCATCCATTTTAGAATCGATGGCATTGTGACAACAATACGAGTACATTGATTACATAACTGTATAAAATGTAAGAGATAATTTTTACTTGATTTCGTTGATTTGGTAATATGTTTGACTAACTTTGTCTCTTCTAATTCTGTTAAAAAAATGATTCTTTTTTGTTCGCTTTCTTGTACCAATGTTTTTACTCTGCTAGAATATTCGGCAATTACTAAAATATCATAATTTGCTTTTAAATCAGTTGTATAGGGTAAATTTATTTCATCTAAATAGGATAAGATTCGGGTTAGAAAAACTTTATTTTCAATATAGACAAGTATCATAGAATCACCTAATACTAGTCTTTCTCACTTCAGTATTTTTTATGCAAGAAAATCAAGCATTTTTTGATCAAAATCATTCAAACAAACTGTAGAAATAGGAACATCAAATAAAGACTTTGGTGTTTCTTCTATAATGTCTTTTTGATAATCAATATGTGTCAAATCACCCAATTTTCGAATTTGAAATGAATGTCCCTTTTGATCTATCATGGAAAGTTTCTTATTTGTATGAAAGTAGGTAGGTAAATCAAATTTTGTAATCATTACCTCTGGTGTTTTTGTTAAATAATATTCTAAATTAGGTAAACAATGGTAACGAGTTTGGTAAGCTTCCACCAATTCTTTGATTTGGGCATTTGTAAGTTCCATAGATAACATCACGCGTTTTACTCCACAATTTGTCAAAAAAGCAACTGTATAAGAATTTGTAACATTTAAAGAAAAATTAGAATAGGTTGGATGGTAATAGAATAAACTACCGAGTTCGCTTGCTTGTAATATACCTGTTTTTGGTTCAAATTTGGTCATAACTCTAGGTAATGTGAAAACTACTCTAGGATCTTCTTTGCATTCTTGATATAATGCTTCATCTTCGATATAAATTTGTTTAATTTTTTTATCTTTAACTGCTAGATAAGATGTTTTATCATGAATGCATACAGTATAACCTGGTTCTTCTTGGTATGATTGTACTTCTACTTGATAAGCTTCTTTATGATATGGTCGTTTATATAGTCTTGCTTGATTTAACTTTTCTGTACTTTCCCTACGCAAATAATTGAGTTCTTGGATAGGTACAAAAATAAGATCATCCATATCAATAGTCAAAGTTTCTAGAGTATAAATAGAGTCTCCTAATTTTTCTAATTGCACTTGAATTCTTTCTTTGGACAAAGGAGCATTTTGAGCAGGCATTACTTCTACATGACCTGTAACTGTTACTTCATGGATTCCATCTGTTATATGATATATAATTGGTTTGCCAATTTGAATCGTAATATGTCCTTGAATAGACACTTTTCTAGAATTACTTTGAATCCAATGTTGAATCATGCTTAAATCTGACTCATCACTCGTTAAAACAAGTGTATCTCCTACTTCAAAATTTCCTTTCAAATAAAACGTAATTTCATCTCCAACATTTCCACTATTGACTAATTTTTGTTTTTTATAGATTTTATTTAAAATACAACCATTATCTTCATTTGTACCTAAAATACGGATTCCATCATTTTGATGCACAGGATAACTAAGTTTACATGTTACCATACCTTTTTTTGTTTGGATAACTTTTCCAACTGGAATTCCAATATGATTTGGACGTGTTGGATTTAACCAATCTTCTAGTTTTTCATGAAATAAAAATCCTTTGGTAAATTCTCTATGAAATAATTTTTTTAAAGTATCCCATTCTTGTTGTGTAATAGTAACTGTTTTTTTATCTATATATTCATCAATTGCTTTACGGTATAGATGAGTCACATAATATACATATTCAGGGCGTTTCATACGGCCCTCTATTTTTAAACTATCGACACCAATTTCTATTAACTTACCAATATGTTCTAAACTATTTAAATCTTTAGGGCTTAAAATATAGTCATCTTGATTGATTTTCTTTCCATCTTCATATAGTGTATATGGCATACGACAGCACTGTGCACAAGTCCCACGGTTACCACTTCTACCACCAATCATACTACTCATCAAGCATTGTCCAGAATAACAAAAACATAAAGCACCATGAACAAATATTTCAAGTTCAATATGACTATTTTGTTTGATTTCACGAATCATATCAATATCTGTTTCACGTGCTAATACAGCTCGCTTTAAACCTAATTTTTCAACTGCTTTTACGCCTTCTAAATTATGGATGTGCATTTGGGTAGAAGCATGCATCTCAAAATCTGGATATGTTTTACGAATTAGATCCATCATACCTAAATCTTGGACTAAAATGGCATCGACTTGATTACGATATAAAAAATCGATATAATCCATAAATCTTGGAACTTCATTTTCATAAACGAGTGTATTGACTGTCACATATACTTTTACTCCATATAAATGAGCATATGTAATGGCTTCTTTCATTTCTTCATCAGAAAAATTACCCGCAAAACTTCTGGCACCAAAGGCATACCCACCTAAATAAACAGCATCACAGCCTCCTTGAATTGCCGCTTTCAAACATTCCATATTTCCCGCAGGACTTAATAATTCTGGTTTTTTCATGACTTCCACCTTCATCCTAATCTTATCATAGAGCGTATAAGAGAGTCAAAGAAAAAATTGCATTTCTGCAATCAATTCATATTAATAGATTCACTTAAATGGTTTTCCAAATTTTCAATTTTATAACCTTTGCTTGTAATAAAAGAAATGATTGTCGGTAACTCTTTTTCTACTGTTTTGTTAATTGGCATTGAAATAATACTACCAGCAGATACTTGTTCTTTAATTTCTTTTAAAGGATAATTTTTTACAATAATATTAGGGCGAATCGTATAGTTATTGGATAATGCACATAGTTGTAATGCTGTTAAATCTGCAATCTCATTATAACAGTACCCTATTTTTTGTTTTCCAACTTGTTTAATAAAGGTATCCATCCAGCCATAGGAACTATTGGTATAATCACGATTATAGCTCAAATTTCCAATATTATGCCCTTGTTCAATAAGTGTTACTAAAATTTTATTATTCTTTTCTAACCATTTCCCATCTACAAAGAAATTTCCTTTGACGTCTTTTTCGTCTAAAATTTTTAAAACAGTATCTATAGAATCATTTTCTTCGACTAAAAAGATAAAACTAATCATATTTTTTTCAGCATTTCCGCCAATAATATATTTATCTAAATTTTCACTAATACTAATTTCTGGTAAAACCTCTTGATAAACTAGAAGGTTACTATTGAATTTACCATATCGTTTCATTTGACTATAACTGCTATTGATGTTGACTTCTTTTCCTTTGATACCTGGAATAATTGTATCATCTATGATAGTTGCGTCTTTCGCATCTACCTTATAATTTTCGTTTTCTTCTTTAATGGAAATCATAATTTCATCATATTCTTTTACAACATTGACTGTTTTTTCAGTATAAAGAAAACTAACACAAATTAAAGATAATATTCCAATTCCTTCGAATAATTTTTTCATAGTGAGTCACCTTAATCAAGTATATGAAAAAAGTGATCAGAATTTGCTACTTTAGGCCATAATTTAAATGCATTAATTCTGGTAAGACAAATAAACCGTCTTTACGAATCAATTTATGATCAAAATAAATTTCTCCTCCACCATATTCTTTTCTTTGAATTAAAACTAAATCCCAGTGGATAGCAGATACATTTCCATTGAATGCATCTTCATAAGCTCGACCTGGGGTAAAATGAATACTTCCAATGATTTTTTCATCAAATAAAATATCGCCCATTGGTTCTAGTATTTTTGGATTCAAACCAAATGAAAATTCTCCTACATATCTTGCACCTTCATCTGTATTAAAGATTTCATCTAGTTTTTCTTGATTACCATCACAAGTTGCTTCGATTATTTTTCCATTTTTGAATTTTAAACTGACATTACGAAATATTTCTCCTTGATAAGGACTTGGTGTATTATATGTAATAATACCATTCACACTATCTTTGATTGGTGCTGTAAAGATTTCACCATCTGGGATATTGCTTTCTCCACAACAAGGAACAATATTCATATCTTTAATTGAGAATGTAATATCGGTATTGGGTCCTAAAATTCTTACTTCATTTGTTTTTCTCATTAGATCTTCTAACGGTTTAATATCTTCATACATTTTAGCATAATCAACATTCATAACTTCTATTGCATAATCTTTGAAATCGGCAGTTGGCATGCCAGCTTTATAAGCATCTAATCTAGATGGATAGTTTAATAAAACCCATCTTCTTTCATTGATACGAATACGATCAGTTTCAGCATTTGCTTCTCCTAATTCTTTTCTAGTATCAGGAGACATTTTACTATTTTCAAAGTCATTTGTGGTATAACGTATATTGATAAAGCAATCAATGTTTTCTACATCAAATTCACTTCTTTTTTTAAGCTCTTCGATACGTTCTGAGGTGGTAAGTTCTTCTAATAAAGAATTGATTTCTGGTTCTACAATACGTACAAATGGTATCGCTTTTTGATCAGTAATTTCCTGAATTAAATATTTAATCAATTCTTTTGGTTCTTCTGTTTGAGAAGTAATCAGTACTCGATCATTTTTCTTTACTTTTAAAGAATAATTGACAATCGTATGACTTAACTTTTTTAATCTTTCGTCCATGTTTTCACTCTTTTCTATTCTTTTCATACTATATTATGAAAGGAGGAATACTATGTATTCTAATTATGGAAATATGCCTAGTTTTGTACCATCTTCTAATTATCCATATCAACAACCAAATGTAATGAACCCTTCTTGGAATGGAAAAGGGAATTCTAATAATGATCGTTTGGTTGGAGGATTTTTAGGACCTTTTATTTTAGGTGGTGTAACAGGAGGATTACTCGCACCTGCATTCTATCCTAGACCTTATTACAATAACTATTATCCATATCCTTATTATGGACCATACTATCGTTAATATACGAAAAAAACAGTTTTTGAACTGTTTTTATTTGTGTTTTTTATTATTGTATACTAAATGGGGTTCACATTATTTATAACTGTTTTTGTTTGGATAATTTTCGAATTCAAAATTAAATTTTATTGATTATTCTAAATCAATTTATATATAAATATGGAACAATATATTTTCATTTATATAATTAAATGTTCTTAATTATGGTATATGATATAACTATAATCTATTGTGTAATTACACAATTGTAGCACCACAAGGTTAGTTCTCTCAAAGATTACTGCATTATTTATTATTTTTCAATGTATTAGAAAGATTTTTTAATTGTTTATTTGTATTTTGCATTTCCTTAATTTGTTTTTTTGTTAACCTAGCGTAATCTGATGTATTAACCATAAAGTTATATCCATCCAGTGAAATGCTAAAATGCTCATTATATTCTTTATTCATTGAGATATATGATATATTTATATTCAATGGTACTGTTCCCAAATTATTAAAATCATTATATCCATTCCCTGGAATACATAATCCATAACATAATTGTTGATCAACAGTTAAAAATATTTTTTTCTTTTTTATTTTCCTTAAGCTATTAGCAACTTCTGGAAAAGTATGTGTTTTTTCTAGTTCTTTTAACCATTTTTCATTTACATTAATTTTTACATCTGATGCAATATCTTTACCTATATTTTGAAAACACAAGCATAACATTTCTCCTTCTAATGTAATTATTTTGGGTACTATATGAGCTCTATTATTTTCAATAAATTGTTTATAAGATTCTCTAGTTTGTTCTTTAGTAGCTTTAGCTGATTTATAATTAAAAATACATATTAGAATAGTTGCAATTACATAAACAGATGTTAAAATTGCCATAACAAATCCATTGTTATCATTAAGCCATGTGACTACACTCATTTTTCTTCTCTCTCTTTCTCAATTTTTTTAATAATAATTTCATTAATCATCTTAAGTTTTTCTCTGTTTGTAACATTATATTCAAATTTGTTGGTATAAAATTGGTATTCAACAAAACTACTTCAGAATCTTTTAAACAAAACTCTTTATATTTTTGTTCAGAAAAACTTATAGCTTCATTTAAACAACTTATATTGCCACAATTAAGTTCATTTAAATAATAATCGCATTTATCATAATCATCCCTTAATTTATCAATTTCTATTTTTTTTATAAGTCAATTCATAGCAATCACTTTCTTAAATAATTATTATATACCTTTATCTAAAAAAATCTCACCAATAAATAGTGAAATCTTATTTACTATATTGATTCTTTCCTTTTCTACCATAAGGATTACGAGCAATATTTAAATTTTGATATTGAAAAGTATTATCTGGTATAACTCCATATTTATATTTTATTGTTATTACTCTGTTTTCATCTATCACTATTCTATCTATTAATGTATATATTAATTCTTTTTTAAGTTTATTTAAATCTAATAGTTTTTTAATCCTTTTAGTATAGTTAGGTAATTCATTTAACTTTGACTTAACTTCATTTGTTTCATTTGATTTTCATCTATACTTTGATTTATATGCTTTAATTTTTCTTCAAAAGGTTTAGCTAATTCTTTGTAAGTATTTGCAGTTATTATATCATTATATCTATCCTCATATAAAGTTGTAAGTCTTTTTGTTATACTTTCCTTTTCTATTAATAAATCATTAATATTACCATTCAAACTTTTTGTTTGCTTTTGAACTTCTATTTGAACCTTTTTATTTAATTCTTCAATATCTAATTCTTCTGTTTGTTTTTTAACATCTTCTATAA
Organism: uncultured Bacilli bacterium; assembly: GCA_947588975.1. Lineage (GTDB taxonomy): Bacteria > Bacillota_I > Bacilli_A > RF39 > UBA660 > UBA5026. Next base: position 13,645 of record CANQAF010000009.1, on the reverse strand, counting down.
ATTTTGTCATTATTTGATCTTCTAAATAATTATATGGAAAAACATGAGATGAACATTGTTCCCTTATGGGATCTCTAGCATATCTGTTACAATTAACAGTCCAATAATCATGATTTTTTCTATATAAAACATTTAAGCTGTTACCACATTCTTTGCAAAACAATTTACTTTCTAATAATCTTTTTTCTTATTTTAGCAACACATGCTTAGATATATAATGCCCTATGATAATTTGTTTTTTGTCTTCTTATTTCAATATATTTAATTTTATTTTTTATCAAAGTAGTAAATGGTTCTTTAATAGTTAATACTTTCACACGGTTATTTTTCTTATATATCAATTACTGACAGCTTTTTTTAAATCTGAAGCCAATTTATTCATTGAATCGTTTAATCGATTTATGTCATATTTAGACATAAAATATTCTTCGCCATCATTACTACTTCTATCTAAAATATCAAAAGTAATTTTATATATATGATTGCATGATAAATGATTATTTTGCCATATGCAATCTTTTTTTGCCTTAATATAAAAATTATTTTTATTAATCTTTAATATATCTATATCTTCTGGTGATGAAACATAAAATCCAGTTGTTCTAACTTTTTTATTGTTTTTATATGTAAATCCACCGTCATCTATACTATCATACCATTTAGAATTAAAATAATATAATCCATTATCACTTGCTGTACAATAATCTAATAACCTCCCACAATCAGTATTGTTTAATTTATTCAAAGTATATTCTTCACATGTTTTTATATATTCAACACTAACTCGTGACTCACATTTAACAGCTTTTTGCATAAAATCTTCAGCAGTTGTAACTATTAATAATTTTACTGATCCTAAAGTTTTATCCGATAGTTCAACTTTATGAGGTTGTGCTATATTACCCTCATCATTAGAAATTATAAATATTTTATCATTCATATGTAAATCCAAAAATATATGTCTTGAAAATAATGTTTTATTTAGTATTGGTATCAAATAATCTACTCTAAAATTGGCTTCAGCCATTACAAGATATTTCTGATCATAACCTTGATTTCTTAATGAGACCATATATTGATTTTTTTTAAATGTTTTAACTTCAATTTGTGGTTTATTTTCAATTGGATACCAATGATTATCAAATTTTACAAAAGGAATAGCTTTATTTTTATATTTAATTCCAAGAACGTCTGGTGCAATTCCAGCTACCTTGGGATTATAATCATAATAATCAGTAATAACTGCAACTTTAGCATTTTTAAAAACTTTTGGTAATATAATCTTATTAAATAAAACATTCTCTGGAATTATATTTATCCATCTATCAAAAATACCACCCATATAATCTGCTTTAGAAGTTAAGGCACCTTGCATAGGTCTATCACCTTGCATTTGTGTCAAATTAGCAATAAAATAAACCGCTTTTTTAACATCATTAATTCTAATTTTTACTTCTTCCATACTAACCTCCAAAAATTATTCAAACATATCCGATTTATCTAGCAATTCTAATAATTCAGTAGCGAGAATTTGAATTACAGGAACTGAGACCGCGTTTCCTGCTTGTTTATATAATTGACAGTCAGGATAAGATCTTCCCTTTATAGTAGTTGGCAATTTATATCCATTATCAACGGGAAATCCTTGTAATTTAAAGGTTTCCTTTGGTGTTAATTTTCTAATTCCATCATTTACCTTTATTAATGGTACATTGTGCCCTCCAGTTCCCATATTAGCCGTAAGAGTAGGGCAAACCCCTGTTTGATTTTTTCTTACATACATACCCCTTCTACATTGATAAAATTCATACATTTCATTTATTTGTTTATTTAGATTAATAATTTCTTTTTTATCACTTTTTTTGGATTCTTCATCTTCCATAAAATAGCTTGGATATTTTTCTTTAGTATAATAATATTTCTCTATAGCTTCCTTTGTTAGAGAATAATCAATTACTTTTTTTATGTCCTCTATTCTTGATGCTTTGTCTTTTTTGTTTTTTCTTTTTTCAATATTTTTAAATATTTGAAAATTTTTTACATCTTTTTCATTTAATAAACCTATAATATATATTCTTTCACGATTTTGAGGTATATCAGTATAATCCATTGTATTTAAAACTTTTTCAAAAACTGTGTATCCACAATCTTCTAATCTATCTTTAATATATGTATAAGTTTTTGTATTATCATGAGACTGTAGATTCTTCACATTTTCAAGAAATAATACACGTGGCTTATAAAATTTTTCCCCAAGTTGTTCAATTAAATCTATAATATTTAAAAATAAATTCCCTCTTTCATCTTCAAATCCTTTGCGTTCGCCGGCTATACTAAATGCTTGACAAGGAAAACCACCATTTAAAATATCAATTGGTTCACTTAATATTTTATTGTGTAACTTTTTATAATATTTTTGTAGTTTTTTATCAGTTATTTCCTCTGGATGGAGAACTAATTTTATGTCTCCTTTTAGTAATTGATGTGAAAAATTATTTCTATAAGTTTCACATGCATATTCATCTATCTCATTTGCCCAAATTAATTTATATCTTGACTTTTTAGTTTTTGCATTTTTAAAACCTAAACATATTCCGCCAACACCTGCAAATAAACTTCCAACTTTGTATGTAGTCATGTTATATCACCTCACTTATCTTTGTAAGATTTTAAATAAACTAATTTTTTTCTTCAAATAATTCTTTAACTATTAAATCTTGTGAATGTAAATTATTATTCTTTCCTAGTAATAAATTTTCATAGAATTTAATTAAATAACTGCTATCTTCTTTTATATTTAAATAATTATTAAAATAATTACTTCTTACTAATGCATTTCTAAAATAAACCGATTTATCTTTAAATAAATTATTATCTACATTATAACCTAAACTAATTAAATATTTTTCGATAAATAATGCTGTGGTTCTAGTATTTCCTTCTCTAAAAGGATGTGCTTGCCAAATATTTGATGAAAATTTAGTTATATTGTTGATAACTTCCACTATGTTCATTTCTTTATAGTTCTTTTCTTTTTCCAAAGATATATCATATTTTAAAGATTCTGTTAAAGTATTACAATCGCCATATGCAACTGAATCATTATTTAATATTTTCTCATGTTTAGAAAAGTCTATTTTTCTAAATTCACCAGCAAATTCATAAACATCTTGAAATAAGAATTTATGAACATATTTTAAATAACCTACTGATAATTCAAATTTATCTTCATTTAATAATTCAACTATTCTTGCAGATACAAAATCACATTCTAATTCATTATGATTTATTTCATTTTTATTTTCTTTTTCTATATAATATTCTCTTAATTCTTTTTCTACTTCTTCTATAGTTAGATTACCTTCAACATTTTCTTCTAATAGTTTTTCTAAATATTTCGAAGGCTTTAAATTATCTACTTCTTGAAGACCAATAGCCATATCCCATTGTAATTGTTTTACATAATTACTAGATTTATATTCTTCTTCATATTCATTAACACTTGAATCTAATTCTTTTTCAGTCATAATTTATACCTCCTAATTTTGATAAACTATTATAAACTATTGGTTATATATTTAATTAGTTCTTCCACACTTTTTTCAGTTGGATAATTTTTTATGATATTGTCATTATATGCTTTAACAAAGCTCCAATCTTTTCTAGATTTTTTATGTGTATTTTTATCAACAAAATTAAGATATTTTACTACAGAGTTTATTCCATTATTTTTTTCAATAATAAATATTTGATCTCTTCGCAAGTTTGATAAAACATCAGCATTATTAGTTGTAAATATAATTTGAGATGTATTATTTTTTAATTTTGTATTATATATTTTAATAATATAATCAGAAACATTTCTATTGAGTGAATTATCCAATTCATCAATCAAAAATACGCCACCTTTTTTACTAGCTTTATAAAAATTTGTTGCAATTCCACATAATTTTTTTGTAGCAGTAGAAATAGAATTATATCTTAATTTAAAATTATCATATTTAAAAAATAATTTTTCATTTTCTGCATCACTTCGATCAATTTCTAAATCTACTATTTTATCATCAGCTAAATTCACAAAAATTTTTATTAAATCTTTATTTTCATCGATTTCATCTATAATATATTCTTCTGGGAAAACATAATTTTCGGCCCCTAATGTAGAAGACTCTTTAATATATCTATTATAAAACGTTTCGTAATAGTTTAATCTTTCAATTAAATTTTCTCTTAATTTTCCAGTCAAATCATTTAAATAATTAGCTTTATATGCAATTTTATGACCTATTTCACTAACAGTGTTATTTTCTATTTTTAATATTTCTTTTACAACTTTAGAATTATACTTTTTTTTATATTTTAAAGACTCCTCTTTTACCCCATTCTTAATATAATTATTATCATATTTTAAAGTATATATATAATATCCAGAATATTTATCATTTGAATCAATATATAATTCTACACTTATTGTTCCTATATTATTACTAGATTTATTAGTTGAAATTAACGACAAAGTTCCCCATTCTTTTAAATAATTCCTTATTTCTTCTTCCTTTACTCTATCTATATAATTATTTACCTCTCTATTTATTATTGGATTATTTATAAAGCTTCCAACAGAATTTAAAGCTCGTAAAATAGTTGTTTTACCATATGCATTGCCTGCTATTATTCCAACAACTTTAGTAATTTTCTCTCCATCTGGCAAAGTATAAACTGTTTCTGGAAAATCTTTATCACGTTTATTTACTCTAAAATCCAATGTTATTTTATTCGTATAAGGCCCTATATTTTCTAATTCTAATTTTACAATCATAACATCACCTCATTAAAATGATATCATTTATAATAATTTTTGTCAATTAAAATCGCAATATAGCGATTTTAATCTTTTTTTCGTTGACAATTAGATAAATAATTGATATATTATAGATGTTAGATAGATTCTAACAAAAAAAAAGAAAATAACTAAATGATATAATTACTTTTACTTCTCACCAAAATAATTATATCATATTCTTTCTAAAATTTTAATACTTTTTTAAATTTTAGTTTTAGTTAGAAAGGAAAAAGATATAATGAATCGTTATATGATAAGCTATGACTTAAATTCACCAACAAATAATAGGAAAGAAGTTGAAGATTCAATCAAAAGCTTAGGATCATGGTGTAAATACGTCTCAACAACTTTTCTTGTTTCAAGTTATAAAAGTTTAGATGAAGTTCAAACAATTGCGACAAAAAATCTTGATTCAAATGATTCAATGATTATTTGTATGATTCAAAACTCCATTAAAGGTTGGCTTTCAAATGAACAATGGAATTGGATAAAACAAAATATTTAAGTCATACAAAAGAGGTTTAAAGCCTCTTTTTATATTTAGTCCTAATACCCTTATAAATTTATTTCTTGAGAGAGCCAAATATGACCTCCGGAAGTTGTGTAACCAAAAAAGAAGCTATTTTGCTTCTTCTGTTGCACGTGTCTCACGAATAACAGTTACTTTAATCGTACCTGGATATTGTAATTCATTTTCAATTCTCGTTTTAATATCACGGGCAATTTTATAACTTCCTAAATCATCAATTTCTTCCGGCCTTACAATGACACGGATCTCACGACCAGCTTGTACAGCAAATGTTTTTTCAACACCTTCCATACTATTGGCAATGTTCTCTAAATCTTGTAAACGTTTTACATAGTTTTCTAATGAATCATTTCTAGCCCCAGGTCTAGATGCAGATAAAGTATCTGCAATCGCAACTAATACAGAAATGACACTCGTTGCATCTGTATCCCCATGATGAGATTCAATCGCATTGATCACTACATCAGATTCTTTAAATTTATTTGCGATCTCACTACCCAAAGTAACATGACTACCTTCTACTTCATGATCAATTGCTTTTCCAATATCATGTAATAATCCAGCACGTTTCGCAAGTGCTACATTTTCACCCATCTCCGCTGCAAGTAATCCAGAAAGATTCGCAACTTCAATTGAATGTTGTAATGCATTTTGTCCATAACTTGTTCTAAAATGCAATTTACCAATTAACTCTACCAATTCAGGGTCCATTTTTGGAATTCCTAACTCAAATACTGCAGACTCTCCAATTTCACGAATTTTTACATTCATCTCTTTAGAAACTTTATCATAAATTTCTTCAATACGAGTTGGATGAATACGACCATCTTTAATCAATGATTCAATCGTAACACGAGCAATCTCTCTTCTCAAAGGATCAAAACTTGATAAAACAATTGCCTCAGGTGTATCATCGATAATCAAATCTACTCCAGTAACAGCCTCTATTGTACGAATATTTCTACCTTCACGGCCAATAATTCTACCTTTCATTTCATCGTTTGGTAAAGTCACAACTGTAACGGTTTGTTCATTCGCAACATCCCCGGCATACTTCTGCATACAGCTTACCAACATTGATTTGGCTTTTTTATCTGTTTCTAGTTTTGCTTCTGCTTCACGATCTTTAATATAAGCCACTATTTCTAAATTCATCATATCTTCTACTTTTTTGAGCACTAAATCTTTTGCTTCTTCTTTAGAATACCCAGCAATTTTTTCTAATAACTCAATTTCTTGTTTTTTTAATTCCTCAACTTTTACTTGTTCTTTTTGGATATCTTTTTGTTTATTGATTAAACTATTTTCTTTTTCTTCTAACATTTGTTCGCGATTTTGTAATGTTTGATCTCTACGATCCATATTTCCTTCACGTTGTAACAAACGTTCTTCAGCCTCTTTTAATTCATTTTTCTTTTCTTTTACTTCACGTTCTACATCTAATTTTAATTTATGAGCCTCTTCTTTGGCTTCTAGAATGCTATCACGTTTTACTTTATCCGCTTCTTTTTTGGCATTTTCAATTAGTTTATCAGCCTTTATAGAAGCTGCATTTCCTTTCAAATAGTTCACTAAGAACATTACAATAATTCCAACAAAAAGTCCAATTAAGACTAGTAAAATGGGGAAAATCACTTGATTCATACTTTTCCTCCATTCATATATGTCAAATTTTTAGCAAAATGATTATTTCACCTACTTTCATTTTAAAGAATAATGGAAGATAAGTCAAGCGCAAAATGAGTTACAAACTATCTAATGAAAAAAGAAGCATTATTCTGCTTCTTCTTGTTTTTGTACTGTAGGCGCTTTTGGGCCTGTAATTTCATAATAATCACGAACTTGTTTTTCTAGTTCATTACGTAATTTGGTATTGGTCTTTAAAACTTCTTTGACATTTTCTTTTCCTTGACCTAATTTTTCACCTTTATAGGCATACCAAGAACCACTTTTTTCTAAAATGTTGGCATCACTCGCAAGATCAACAATTTCGCCTTCTTTCGAAACACCTTCACCATACATAATATCTACTACACAGCTTTTGAATGGAGGCGCCATTTTGTTTTTAACGACTTTAATACTAGTTTTATTTCCAACAATACTATTTCCTTCTTTTATTTGTTCAGATCTTCTAATTTCTAGGCGAACAGAAGCATAGAACTTTAAAGCACGTCCTCCTGGAGTAGTCTCAGGATTTCCAAATAATACACCTACTTTTTCACGTAGTTGATTGATGAAAATACAAATTGTATTCGTTTTACTAATCACACCAGACAATTTACGTAAAGCTTGACTCATTAAACGAGCTTGTAGTCCCACATGACTATCACCCATTTCTCCTTCAATCTCAGCTTGCGGTACTAATGCCGCTACAGAATCAATTACAATCACACTAATTGCTCCACTACGAACTAATGCTTCACATATTTCTAATGCCTGTTCTCCATTATCTGGTTGTGATAATAATAATTCATTGATATTAACGCCTAATTTAGATGCATATTGAGGGTCTAAAGAATGTTCTGCATCAATAAATGCAGCACGTCCACCTAATTTTTGAGCTTCTGCAATCGCATGTAATGCAAACGTTGTTTTACCACTGGATTCTGGTCCATAAATTTCAATAATACGTCCTTTAGGGTATCCACCAATTCCTAAACACATATCTAAAGAAAGAGATCCACTTGAAATTACATCGATTTCTCTATGTTCATTGTCACCTAATTTCATGACAGAACCTTTTCCAAATTGTTTTTCTATATCTGCTAATACTTGATCTAATGTTTTATCTCCTGATGATTTTACCATGATTTATTTCCTCCTCTAATGTCTTACAAGTTCATTATATAATAGAAAAAAATAGTTGTCAATACTTTTTACGAACATTTGTTTGATTATTTTTGATTGGTAATTTTTAGAAAAAAGAAATATCTGTTATACCAATATTATAGATTTGTAACAAAAAGATTCTAGTTTTCTAGAATCTCTTTTTTTTCAAAAATAGTTTCACGGTTCATATAGTAATACTGAATTGCTGATATTACTGATAACACTGCTGCAATAATAAGCAATGCATCGGATACTTTAAAATTCCATAATTCAAATGGTAAATTATAGAATAATGTTAGTACAATTCCTACCATTAAGCAAGCTGTTTTCATTTTACCAGACTTAATGGCAGCAACTACATGACCTTTATTTCCGGCAACCATTTTAATTGAATTAACAACACTATCACGAACGACAATTATAACAGGAATAATTGCAGAAATAAATCCACTTGCTGCTAATATAATTAAAACAGAATTGACTAATACTTTGTCAGCAATTGCATCAATCATTTTTCCAAAATCAGTAACCATATTATATTTACGGGCAATATATCCATCCACAAAATCAGTGATACTAGCAATAATAAATAAGAACCCAGCTAAAATATATTTTAAATCCACTACAATTGTTTCATTAATAAATAGTTTTGGTAATGCTAGACCAGACGCATCAAATGGAAATAATAGTATAAAGATAATGATAAACGATAAAATGATACGACTTATGGTAATTTTATTTGGCAAATTCATACGACAACGCCTCGGTTCGTTTCCACATAAGATACAATATTTTCACCATCTTTTGGTTCATCTTTTTTTAGCAATGTATATAAATAAATACATCCTAAAATAACAACAAGTATCATTAGAATATAGATGACATATGATGGTATACTAAATTTACGTTTTCGTTCTAATGTATATGGAGATGCAATACGATGTTCTTTACGTTCTTTACTTTCTTTTTTTTCTAATTGCTTTTTCGCACGTTTAATATCGTCTAATGAAATTTTTGAAGTATAATCGAATAAATATTCATTAAATTCATCCACCATATCTTCATAGTTTAATCCTAGATATTTAGAATAATCACGAATAAAATATTTTAAAGCAAAAACATCTTTAAATGCTTCTTTATCTCCTGCTTCTATGCTTTCGATTTGACTTGGTTTTACCTTAAGATCATTTGCGGCTTCTTCAATGGAAAGACCAATATTTTCTCTTGCTTCTTTTAAAGCGAGTCCAATCTCTTCCATGTGTTCACCAACTTTCTAATTTCAAAAAAAATAATATTTTATAAGCCATGTTCTGTTCCTATTACTAGGCGACAAACATTTATCTATTGTATTCACAATCCCATAAAAGATTCGTTTCTCTTTTATTAGGCTCCCCTACCAAAATTTGGGTTTCTCGCTCGTGGGGTTTACCGCGTTCCATTTCCATCATTTCTGATTTCTTCGTCACTATGGCACTTTTATACCTACTTTGACCATATGAAACACTTAGGTCATTTCGTGAGCCGTTAGATTTCTCTACTAGGGGTTATTGTTTCCCCCTACACGAACACTACAATCATCACAGATTGTGCGAGCATGGACTTTCCTCTACATTACATTGAATGCAGCGTTTGTCAAAATATTATTCTTTTCCGTAGATTATTTTTTCTAGATTTGAGAGTCTTCTAAGTAAGTCAGCATTTGAAACTTCTCCACCAGACTCTTCTTGTAATACTTGTAATTTTGTTCTTAAATTACGAATTTCTTGTTTCAATTTAATATTGTCTTCAATTAATTCTTTTTTTTCGCTTTCAATTTCTTTTATAATGACCATAAATTCTTCATAATCACGAATAATGACATCTAAAAATTTATCTACTTCTTGTGGTCGATATCCTCTGGTATCGATTTTAAACTCTTTTTCTAGAATATCTTTTCCAGTTAGTAAAATTCTTTCCTGATACATATAAACCACCTCAAATCCTTATGTATTCATTTTCTCAAAAAAAAAGCAATTTGTCAATGTTGATCTACTCATTTGGAATTGCTTCTAAGTGATATTCTTCTAACACTTTATAATTATTTATTTTTCTTGGAAATACAAGAGTCACTTTCGTTCCGATTCCTTCTTTTGAAGTATAAGTAATTGTTCCTTCATGTCCTTTTATGATTTCTTCTGATAGATAAACGCCTAACCCTGTACCTTTTTGCTTAGTCGTGAAGAACGGCTTTTTGATTTGTGTTAGTTCTTCTTTATTCATGCCTTTTCCATTATCTTCTACGATGATTTTAAATTCATTTTTTGACTGTTCTGTATAAACATGGATCATTCCTTCTTTTTCTTTCGGTATCGCTTCAATACTGTTTTTGATTAGGTTAATCAATACTTGTGAAAGACGATTATAATCTCCATATATAAAGAATTCCTCATCATTATATTCAAAGTTACTTTGAATATTACGATCTTCTAAAATAGGAATAAAATTATGGTAAATACTTTCTATTAACATATTTAAATCCATTACATCTTTTTCGATTTTTATTTTTTTAATGGATAAAAAATCTTCTAATAATACCAAAACGCGTTCAATTTCCTCTTTTAAAATAGGAATATATTTTTTGCTATGTTCTACATTATTGATATCAAACATATCTAAATATCCTTTACATACTGCAATTGGATTTTTAATTTCGTGTGTAATTTTAAACAAAGATTCTCTAATTTCTGCTTCCTGTTCAAATGTTTTCAGTTTTAAGCGCAAAGACAATATTTCTTCTGCCCGTTCAAATAAATAGATAGTGAATTCTGTAATTAAATAAAATGAGAAAATAAATATCATAGGTGTCATAATTGAGGTAATATCTGTTTGTAACATAAGAATGATCGCTATTGTTAATTTACATGCAAGAAATGTATGTACAAACATATTTTGTGATACATTTTTGTGAATACATATTTGGTAGAATATATAATATAATGTATATTCTATCAACATAAAAATAAATGGAAAACTCCAATGATGCCAATAATAAGCAATCATACAAATAGATAAAAGCAAGATAGAAATTTTACGATGTTTGATATAAGCAATTATCAATGGGATATTAAGCAATAACAGTGGTTGATATACAGATAATTTTAATCCAAAGCGTAAAACCAAATAAAAAGAGCTAATTAATCCAATATCTAAGAATAAATTATTTTTTTCTTGATTTAATGTTTGGTTATAAGATTGATACAGTAAACAAAATAGTAATGGAAATGTAATAAAAATTACATTGATCATTATAGTCTCAAATATATTCATATTTCATCCCTCGACAAAATCATACAATTTATGAATGTCGAATGATGTCGAAAAATGAAAAAAACGATTATTTTTATCGTTTTAGTTCATCAATTTGTTTTTTAAGTTGTCTTGCACTATCGCCAAGGATGATTTTTAATTGGTTGTCAATCTCGACAATTCCTTTGGCACCCATTTTTTGAATAGCTTCTTTATTGACAAGTTCTACATTTTTTAATGTTACAACAAATCTTGATTTATTCACTTCATAATCAATAATATTATCCTTACCACCTAGACTCGCAACTAATTTATTCATTTCAATTTTGATATCTTTTTTCATAGATTTTGAAATTGCTAGGGCAACAAGGACTAAAATTATGATAATGAGTAAGTATTGCATTTCTACCATTTTTATCACCATTATCATTATACTATATTTTTAATTTTTTTAATATCTTTTTTTGTCGAAAGAAAGGAATTCGTTTGTAGTTCGTATTTTTTTCTTGTAAGATAATACTGGTGATAAGATGAAAAAATCAAAATATCAAGTGGATCCCGGTCTTTGGATTCCAATGTTGTTATTTGCGGGTATTAGTGTCATAACCATTTTGAGTGCACAAAAACTTTTAGATGAAACTATGCAGACATTAGCGCTCAAACAACTTCTATGGTATATGATTGGTTTTGGAATTGTTTATATTATCTTAAAAATGGGTATTTCAATGATTATTAAACATGCTTGGAAACTTTATATCATTGGAAATTTATTATTAATAGGTTTATTTTTCTTTGGAAAAGAAATCAATGAAGCAAAGTGTTGGTATGCAATTCCTGGAATTGGTACATTTCAACCTAGCGAATTTATGAAAATTATTTTAATTATTTTGCTTTCTAAAATGATTCAAGAATTTCATTCTAAATATCAAAATCCTACGGTAGGAGAAGAATTTCTATTTTTATTAAAAGTTATTATTACTGTTCTTATTCCAAGTATTCTTACCTTTTTAGAACCGGATACTGGAGTAGTTTTGATATATTTACTGATCACAATTGTCATGTTATTTGTTTCAGGAATTCGGTATCGATGGTTTATTCTGTTATTTCTTGTTCTATTTTTATCAGTTGGAAGTGTCTTACTTATTTATTTTTGGAATCAAGATTTATTTATTAAAATTTTTGGAACAAGTTTCTTTTTACGAGTTGATAGATTATTGGATTGGTCAAATGGTTCTGGATTTCAATTACAGTATGGAATGACTGCAATTGGATCAGGAGGATTATTTGGGCACGGAGTATTGCATACCCCTATCTATTTTCCAGAACCACAAACCGATTTCATTTTTGCAGTATATGCAAGTAATTTTGGATTCATTGGTTCTATTTGTTTGATTTCTTTAATTGCATTTTTTGACATTAGACTTATTATGACAGCATTAAAAACACATTCTAGTATTTATCAATACATGATTGCAGGAATTGTCGGTATGTTGATTTACCAGCAGTTTCAAAATATTGGAATGACTTATGGTATGATGCCCATTACTGGAATCACACTTCCCTTTATCAGTTATGGGGGATCTAGCCTACTTAGTTATATGATTATGGTTGGAATTTTCTTTCGCATTTCTAATGAAAATATTAGATATACCAATTAGCAGTTACTAAAAAATCACAGATTAGTTCTGTGATTTTATCATTTACTTAAATTCGCATGTAGTATTATTCAGGGTTCCACCATTTGGACAACTATATACTGTACACGTCGTTCCACTTAATGTACCACCATTTGGGCAACTATAAGTAGTACTTCCTGTTTCCCATTTTCCACAAGGGCAGAATCCATTATACCCTTCATTAAAATTTGGTCCAGAGCCATTTTTACATTTTTGTCCCCAGGTTACACAATACGAACCAGCATCTGTACATTTTCCACCTGGTTGAGAGCAATAACTAGAAGATTTTCCGGTTGCTTGATATGTAGATTTAGTTGCTGGGTATGAAAATGCAGCTTTTGCAATTGAAAATTCTGCAAAATTTATATTTTTGTATTTATCTTTTACCCATGCTGTATAGTCTCCTGCTTCTGTTGCTTCTTTAGCTTCCCATTCTGCTGTCGTTTCTTTCAACCCATCTACCGGAGTCCATTCCTTAACTTC